>JABDPP010000373.1 GCA_013042765.1 Litoreibacter sp. | reverse complement strand
CGTCGATCCCAAGGGTGATCTCATCGAGAAATATGATCTGTCCTGCCTGAAGACTGTCTTTCTCGCTGGCGAGCGCGCTGACCCCGATACGATCCACTGGATGCAGGAGAAGCTCGGTGTGCCGATTATCGATCACTGGTGGCAGACCGAGACCGGCTTCACTATTGTCGGCAATCCGATGGGGATCGAGAGACTACCGGTGAAGATCGGCTCCCCGACGGTGCCGATGCCCGGTTATGACGTTCAGATCCTCGATGATGACGGGAAGGAATTACCCGCGGGTGAGCTGGGTGCGATCGTCGTGAAGCTGCCCTTGCCGCCGGGAACCTTGCCCACGCTCTGGCACGCCGAAGAGCGGTTCCTGAAGAGCTACCTGACCACGTTCCCCGGGTATTACGAGACCGGCGATGCGGGCTATATCGACGAAGATGGCTATCTCTACATCATGGCGCGCACGGATGACGTGATAAACGTGGCCGGCCACCGCCTTTCCACCGGCGGGATGGAGGAGGTTCTTGCCTCTCATCCCGACGTGGCCGAATGCGCGGTGATCGGTGTGTCTGATGCGCTCAAGGGCCAGTTGCCTTTGGGCTTCGTCTGCCTCAATTCGGGATCCGAGAACTCCGAGGAGGACGTGCGGAATGAGTGCGTCCAGCTCGTGCGTGACAAGATCGGACCGGTCGCGGCTTTCAAGCTGGTTTGTGTTGTAGACCGGTTGCCGAAGACCCGCTCCGGCAAGATCCTGCGCGGCACGATGGTCAGTATCGCCGATGGCAAGGACTTCAAAATGCCTGCGACGATCGATGATCCGGCCATCCTCGATGAGATTGCCGAGGCGCTCAAAACTCTGGGGTATCCGGCCGCCTAAGCAGCGCCATGTAAACGCAAAATACGTGATCTTTTGGTCGCTCGCTTCTAGACTCCGGGGCGCGTGCGCTTCACACTTGCCTTCACAGGAGGTGCATCATGGAGCTATTGGACCACGCCCGCGCGGTGCGCGAAAACGCCTACGCCCCCTATTCGAATTTCAAGGTCGGCGCGGCCCTGAGAGCTGCGGATGGCCGCGTGTTCACAGGCTGCAATGTCGAGAATGTCGCCTATCCAGAGGGGACTTGCGCTGAGGCCGGCGCCATTGCGGCCATGGTGGCTGCCGGAGCAGATGGAATCACAGAGGTTGCTGTCATTGCCGAAAGTCCTGTCCCGGTCAGCCCCTGTGGCGGATGTCGTCAAAAACTGGCGGAATTCGCGCAGGGCGATATGACGGTCACCATGGCCACGACGGCCGGCGAAACCAAAGTCATGACGCTCGCGGAGCTTCTGCCGGGAGCGTTCGACCAGAGCCACATGGACAGATAATGGACGCGCGCTCCATCATCTCGCATGTCCGGGACCGTTTGCCCGTGTCCCGGCAAGAGGCGGAATGGTTCGGGAAATCCTTGTCCGGTACTCAGATTACCGATGCACAGGCCGGGGCTTTCGCCATGGCCGTACGCCTGTGCGGGCTTGGAGAGGACGCGCGGGTCGGACTGACGACTGGCATGCGTGACAGTGGCGATGTGCTGAACTGGGATCTTGATGGTCCCGTTCTGGATAAACACTCCACTGGCGGCGTTGGCGATCCCGTGTCGCTGCTCGTTGCGCCTGCGCTGGCAGTCTGCGGTGCTTATGTTCCGATGATTTCGGGGCGCGGGCTCGGGCATACGGGTGGCACGCTCGACAAGCTTGAGGCGATCCCGGGCTATGTGACCGATATCGGGCCGCAACGGCTGGAGCATATCGTGCGGACGACCGGTGCCGCGATCATCGGGGCGACGGGCCGCGTGGCTCCGTCCGACAAGCGGCTCTATGCGATCCGGGACGTCACGGCGACGGTGGCGTCGATCGACCTGATCACCGCCTCGATCTTGTCCAAGAAACTGGCGGCCGGGCTCGAAGGATTGGTACTCGACGTGAAGACCGGGTCTGGCGCTTTCATGGCAGATCCCAAGGACGCGCTGGCTCTAGCCGAGGCGCTGGTTTCCGTAGCCAATGGCGCTGGCTGCGCGACATCTGCGTTGATCACCGACATGTCGCAGCCCTTGGCCGATGCCGCCGGGAATACCGTTGAGATCATTGCCGTGATGGAGTCCCTCACCGGCGAGAGGGTAAATCAAAGGCTTCTCGATGTGACCGAGGCCTTGGGCGGCGCAGTTCTGGCGCAAGGTGGCCTTGCCAAGACCCCTGACGCCGGCGCGAAGATGATCCACGAGGCGATCACATCAGGCCGGGCGGTTGAGAAATTCTCCGAAATGGTTTCGAGTCTCGGTGGGCCGAATGATTTTGCGGAAAGCTGGCGCAATTGCCTGCCAGAAGCCACGATCCTGCGCGAAGTTCCTGCGGGCGCCGCGGGATATGTACGAGCGATTGACACCCATGCCCTCGGGGAAGCCGTTGTGGCACTGGGTGGTGGACGCCTGAGAGAGACGGACAGGATTGATCCTGCTGTGGGTCTGTCGGCGATCGCCCCGGTAGGCACAAAGCTAGACGCGAAGACGCCCCTCGTGATGGTCCATGCC
>JABDPP010000370.1 GCA_013042765.1 Litoreibacter sp. | reverse complement strand
GGCTATGACAGCGCGTGGCAGTTCTTCGGCTTCTGCACCTTTGTAGGGATCGGCAACGGGCTCGTCATGCCCAATGCCACAGCCGGCATGCTTTCCGTGCGCCCGCATCTCGCCGGCACCGCCAGCGGCATCGGCAGCGCCATCATGATCGGAGGCGGCGCGGGGCTTTCAACATTCGCGGGCGTGATGCTGGAAGGTGGCAATGGCAGCTTCCCGTTGCAATGGATCATGCTGATCACAGCAATTTGCAGCCTGCTGTCGGTCACCTTCGTCTTCTACCGGACACGGCAACTGGCCCAGATGTAACCCTGCGCGTGCAGCGCCTGAGGACTTGCGCAAAGAACTTTGCAAAGGCTAAGAATAATCCAGCAAATCTGCAAAGGCACACGCACCTATGTCGACACAGAAACTCTATGCCGGGGCCAAGCTGCGCGAGGTGCGTACACGGCTGGGTCTGACCCAGAAGGCCTTTGCCGCCAAGCTGGGCGTCTCCCTGCCCTATCTAAATCAAATGGAGAACAACCACCGGCCGGTCTCCACCGGTGTCGTGCTCGCGCTTGCGCAGGAATTCGGCTTTGACGTGACGGAATTGGCGACCGGAGACGCGGAACGGATGGTGGTCGACATGCGCGAAGCACTGGCCGATCCGGTGTTTGCCGAGATTGACCCGCCGCTGGCGGATCTGCACCTGACAGCCTCCAACGCACCAAACTTCGCCCGCGCGTTCCTCGAATTGCACAAAGCTTTCCGCCAGACTCATGAACGGCTCGCCTCTCTGGACGAGGCGCTGGGGCGGCAGGATGCCCGTGTCGAGGCCTCGCCCTGGGAGGAAGTGCGCGATTTCTTCCATTACTGCGATAACTACATCGACGCGGTGGACCACGCGGCCGAACGGTTCGCCAGCACGCTGGACGGCGATATCCTGCGCAATCCTCCAGAGGCGCTGGAGCTCAGCTTCACCGACAGCGCCCACCTGCGCCAGTTCGATGCGCAAAGCGGCCAGATCGCGCTGTCACGCCGCGCCAGCCCCGCCACCCAGCGCTTCCAGCTGTTCCACCAGATTGCGCTGATCGCTTATGAGGACTTGCTGGAAGCGACGCTGGATCTGGCGCGGTTTCAGACCAGCGCGGCGCGCGACATCGCCAAGATCGGACTTGCGAATTACTTCGCAGGCGCAGCGCTGATGCCCTACGGCGCTTTTCTGGAGGCCGCGCGGGAGACGCGCCACGATCTCGAGCAACTGGCAGACCGGTTCGGCGCCTCGATCGAACAGGTCGCCCACCGCCTGTCGACCCTGCAACGGCCCGGCGCGAAAGGGGTGCCCTTCTTCTTCGTCCGCGTCGATCAGGCAGGCACTATCACCAAGCGGCATTCGGCCACACGGCTGCAATTTGCCCGGTTCGGCGGCGCCTGCCCGCTGTGGAACGTGCACCGCGCCTTCGAGACGCCCGGGCGCTTCCTGCGTCAGCTGGCCGAAACGCCGGACGGGGTGCGCTACATCTCACTGGCCCGTGACGTATCGAAACCGGGCGGCAGCTTTTCCGCGCCGACCCGCCGTTATGCCATCGGGCTCGGCTGCGAGATTACCCATGCCGACGCGCTGGTCTATGCCGATGACCTGATGCCCGCCACGGATCAGGCGTTTGAGCCGATCGGGATCTCCTGCCGGATCTGCCCGCGCCGCGATTGCCACCAACGCTCGGTCCCGCCGCTTGAGAGCAGGCTCAGCGTCGATCACAATCAGCGCGACGTGCTGCCCTACCGGGTGGACTGAGCCGCAAATTTCGGAACTGCACGAAGCTGTGGGCCTAGTTTCCAGCGGGACGCCAACCGGCCGCGCGCGCCTCTGCCTCAGAGCAGAACCACCGCTCGCCCTTGGAAGGCGATATGACCGTGCGCTCATAGTCGCGGTTGCCGGGCCGGTGATAGATCCGGCCGGAGCCCGAGATATTGCCTTTGATCACGCAATCCTCGTTCGGAGGAGGTCCGCCCTGCGACCGGGACTTGCGAAATTCCGCGGGATTCTGAAAGGCTGATCCCCACAGGCCGCGTTCCGCCACGGCGGCAGCCTTCTCTGCCAGCGCATAGCGGTTTGAGTAGCGCCGGTACGCCATCGCAAGACCGTCCTCCACAAGGCGCGCTCCGATATCCTGCCCTTGCTGGTCTTTGCAGCTTGCCACGACACGGCCATATTGATCCTCGTCGCGCGTCACGCAGCGCAGGAGTCGTCCGTCATAGCGGGCCCGCACTTCGCTCGACACCCAGGCGCCGCAGGCCCATTGAACCCCGGCCTTGGTGGTGCAGGTCTGATCGGCCTCCGGCGCGTCGATGCCGAACACCCGCACGCGGACCTTACCCACATCGAATGTATCCCCGTCGATCACGCGGGTACGGCCCGAAAAATCGGCCAGCGCCGGCTCGGCGAGCAAGATGAGACTGAGAAGCGCGACCCTGAGCATGACGGAACCATGCCCCCTGCACCCTGCCCTCTTCAACCTCGAAATTAGTACTTTTTTAACACAAGTTGAGATTTCGCAACCGGCGCAGATGGGGTGCTACCGCTGCGCCGTTTGCCACGCGGGATGCTCCCACGGCACCGCATTGTCCCGCGGTAACATGCCCTTGCCGAGGATATGGTCGGAGACTTTTTCGCCCACCATGATCGAGGGCGCGTTCAGGTTTCCGTTTGTGATGCGCGGAAAGATCGAACTGTCCGCAAGGCGCAAGCCCTCGACCCCGATCACACGCGCCTCCGGATCGACAACGGCCTGCGCATCATCGCGCCGCCCCATACGCGCCGTGCCGCAGGGATGGTACGCACTCTCCACGTGCTCGCGGATGAAATCATCTAGTTCGGTGTCGGACTGGGCTTCGGATCCCGGCTGGATCTCGTGGCGGATGAAAGGCATGAAAGCCGTTTGTGCGAAGACCTCCCGAACCAGCTTGATACAGGTCCGAAAATCCTCCCAGTCGCTCGCCGCTGACATGTAATTGAACAGGATCTTCGGGGCATCCTTCGGATCGGCGGATCGCAATGTCACCGTGCCGCGGGAGGCCGAGCGCATCGGCCCGACATGGGCCTGAAACCCGTGGCCTTCGGCGGCCGCATATCCGTCATAGCGCACCGCCATGGGCAGGAAATGCAACTGGATGTCGGGATAGGAAACGCCCGCCCGCGAGCGGATGAAGGCCGCGTTCTCGAACTGGTTCGACGCGCCGAGCCCCTTGCGCATGAAGAGCCACTCTGCGCCGATCAGGGCCTTGCTCAGCAGGTTCCAGTGTTTGAAAAGGCTCACCGGCTGGCTGGCGGCCATCTGGACGTAGAGCTCCAGATGATCCTGCAGGTTCTGCCCGACGCCCGGACGGTTTGCCACGACCTCGATCCCGTGTTCGGCCAGATGCGCTGCGGGACCGATGCCTGAGAGCATCAGCAGCTTGGGCGAGTTGATCGAAGAGGCCGCGATGATGACCTCCGCCCGGGCCCCGATCACCTCCGTACCCGCGCCGCGCACCACCTCCACGCCAACCGCGCGCCCGTTCTCAAGGACGATGCGCTGCGCGAGGCCCCGAATTAGGGTACAGTTCGGGTTTCGCAAGGCCGGTTTGAGATAGGCATTGGCCGCGGACCAGCGCCGGCCCTTGTGAATGGTCGCATCGAACGGGCCGAAGCCTTCCTGCTGGTATCCGTTATAGTCCTGTGTCACCTGGTAGCCGGCTTGCTCCCCGGCCTCGACAAACGCCCGGGTCAGGGGATTGTCGCCGGGACCGCGGGAGATATGGAGCGGGCCGTCTTGCCCGCGCCAGTCGGGATCGCCGCCGCGCCCACCATCATCCCAATGCTCCATGCGTTTGAAATAGGGGAGCACGTCGGCAAAGCTCCAGCCCTCCGCGCCCTGCTCGGCCCAGTGGTTGTAATCGGCCGCGTGACCGCGCACGTAGACCATGCCGTTGATCGAGGAAGACCCCCCGATCACCTTGCCGCGCGGGCAAGCCAGCCGGCGCCCGCCCAGATGCGGCTCGGGTTCGGAGCTAAAG
>JABDPP010000035.1 GCA_013042765.1 Litoreibacter sp. | reverse complement strand
AATGAATTGCAGGTTCTGCATAGGCTGGTCGATGAACTCCGCCAGAGTCCAGATCTGAACCCGCGCCTTGGTCTGTCCACCGCGCAAAGCACTCAGGTGTCTACTCTCGACCCGTTGCAGAACGGCGGCTTCTTTCCGGATATCGGAAAAGTTGCGGTTCGAATGAAACAACGGAATGGCCCAGGCACCAGTGATGATCGAGATACTGGCATTGGCGTCCGAGGCGAGGAATTCGGTGATGTCCTGATTGTCTCGTGGCCCGAACTGGAAACACTGATGCTGACCCCGTTTCGCCCAAAGCAAGTTGGTCAGAAATCCGGTAGCGTCGTAGTCCCGCAGGGCGGCGCTGTCGCTGATCGCCCCATCGAAGATCTTTTGGCCTTCCGAGAAATGCGCCCGGTCTGGCGCGAACAACGCCCCGTGAACGGTATTGCCGGTCCGCTTCGCCAGCCAGTCTTCAAAATCTTCGAACAGGTTGGAAAACCCCTCGAACACGGAATACCGGCCGCTGGTCTTTCCGTTCTCCCAGCCAGGTGTTGGAAATCGGCTTTGCATGTAGAGCCCCGGCCGGCCTCTTGTCCGCCGATCCTTGGCGCGACTGAACAGGCGGTCGATCCGCAGCGGATTGGGCTCCGCCATTGTGACGGGTTTTCCATTCGTTCCAAGGAATTCATCATATAACCGCTCAGCCCGCGGCCAGATTTTTCGCGCGACGAAGCAATCGGAGCGGCGCAAAAGCGGCAGGTGGTCATCATAAAAGACATGCGGTTTGCCCTGAAAGTCAAACTTCGACAGTGTCAGGGATCGGCTTTCGACATCCGTCGAATAAAACCTTATTAGGGTCTGAAAATAGCTCTCATCGGGGATCCATACCCGGCGAAAATACCGATCGTAGATCGGCCTTTTCGGGTCCTCGAGGATGGCTGAGAGGGTCTGTCGCGTCAAACACCACCATTGGGACCCAAGATGCGGTTCAATCCCGTCCGGGATCTTGCGCTTGAAACCCACTCTGCGCTGGAGTGAGACGTAGCGGTCAAACAGGCGGCGGTGACGTTTCCACGAAAACGGGAACCGCAGCGTGAAGCGTTCGATATCGAGGCCGCCCACCGTCCAGTCCACATCATCGGTCGTCACCGACTCGATGAAATCCGTTCGCGGACGTTGATCGAGGTAGTGTTCAAGCTCCGCGACGGGGCGCAGCGGCATGCAAGAGCCACTGGCAAGGTAGACGTGGCGAACTTGCGGAAAGCGTTCCAGCATCAATTCACTTGCCGCCTGCGTGGCCGAGACGATGGACCAGCTGCCCCAGTCACACCGTTGTCTTTCGATAAAAAGCACATCCTTGAAGGATTTCAGCCCGTCCCTGAAAGCCGAATATATGTCTGCATCAACGCGCTTGTCGACGTGGATGACGATCGGTTTTCCGGCCTCCGCCCAATGGCGCGCGACCTGAGACGCTCGGTCGAGGGAGGTATGCACCAACATGACGAACCCGACGCTCACGACCAATTTCCTTTCGACATCAGGCCGAGCGTTTCCAGCTGGCGCCAGCCAGTGAATTTCTCCGATTTTTCGGACCAGAGATCGGGGCTGTCATTCATGCCATCCAGATAGCTCTTGTATTCATGACTATTGGCGAAGTGCTGCTTGCGCTTCAACTCCTCAACCGATTTGGAAACGAAGATATCAAGAAACTTGGCGTGGAGCAGGCACCCTGAGGTCTTTTCCCCGCCCCATTGATCGTAAACGAGGTTCAGGCCGCGCGGCAGGAGCATATGCGTCGAGCTGACATAGGTATAGTGTCGGTCCCACTTCACCAGCGGGATCTTGTTGAGGGCCGGGGCACGTTCGGGCTTATCGGTGAAAAAACGGCGCGCACGCGGCCCACCCTGTATCCAGAGATTGCCGTGAATGGGGTTGTGTTTGATGGAGTAATTCGCGCTGTCGAACCAGTTTGAGATCTCGAACGGGTTGTCGCCCGCCGCGTAGGACGCCTGATCTACCGGGCCCTTGGGGTACATATCCAGCAGCAGCGTCCCAAACGACCGGATTGATGAGGCATCGAGCCAATCGGTCAGTGCCCTCAGCGGCCTTGTATCGTGAAACGGGTAGACCAGAAACTCATCGACATCGACAACGACACACCAATGCCCGTGGCCGTATTTGCGTTGCAGCCAGTTCAGCCAATCCACTCCAAACCGCGCCCGCTTATAGCCCTTCTCAGTATAGAATACCGAGACGTCTTCTTGCGCCGCCAGGTACGCGCCCGTTCCGTCGTCAGATCCGTTATCTACGAAGACGAAATGGTCGATTCCAAGATCGCGATAATAATCGAGGAAATAAGGGAGGCGCACACGCTCATTGCGTAGGGTCGAGAACAGCAGGATGTCGTCGCCGGCAATTCGAACCGTTCGGTCCGATGCAGGCCGAAGCTCGCGACGCTTTCGAAGGGCACGCAGTCGCCACCGCTTTCGCGCAAGACGCATTCGATATGATCTCAGGATGCCCACGATCTCCTGCTCCGGGTGGACCCTCTCATGCCGTTATCCCAGCGTCGCTAAAGCAGTGTTAACTGCATCAAAATGCGCGCGCCAACTGGGAATATTCGGGCGTTGCCTGTTCTTCTCATGGCTGACCTGCCCGGATGGGCTCGACGCCAAGTTCTCTATTTCTTGCTTCCATAGGTATATATTGTCGGTATCTGCGTAAACTGGATAGACCCCCAATAGCTCTCTGTGAACGGCAAAATCGCCACAGACAACCGGAACACCCAAGGCGGCCGCCTCCAGCGACGGCAGCCCAAAGCCTTCTGCAAAACTGGGAAAGAGAAGTGCGCGCGATCCATGAAGCAGCGGCCAAAGCTCTGCGTCCGGTAGGTCATTATGCTCGAAAATCAGGCCCTTGTCTTTGGCGCGATCGAGCCTGTCAAACACAGGTTGGTTGTTCCAGCCGCGCCGTCCGACAATATGAAGAGCGGGACCATCCACTTCAAACTCATCCCAGACATCGAGTAGAAGTTTGTGGTTCTTACGGGGTTCAATTGTTCCAATTGCGCAGAAATAGGGTCTTTTTTGCTCATGTTTCTCATACCCCACATCTGGAACTTCAACCCCCAGGTGAGACACGACGGGACGAACCTCCCGCCCCCATTCCGAAAATTGGGTTCTTACCTTCTCCGCCGTGACCTTGGAGTTAGCGAGGATCAGGTCAGCATATTCGCAGACGGCTTGCATTTTGCCTGCGAACTTCCCGACAGAGTCTGGGTTTTGATGGTCCGGATACTCCAGCGGAATCAGGTCATGGATCAGAACGGCAATCTTGAGTCCCGCGTTTGCGATCTGAGCGATGGTATCCGCTCCAAGGCCAGAATGGCCGGTATTGATGTAGGTGAACTCACCTAACCCAGCCTTCCGAAGCAGAGATGAAACGTCATTCTTGCCCGATTTAGACACTGACAAGCGCCGAATACTCGCTTCCGCCCGACCGCGTGGCGCGGGCGTTCTGATCCCAACCACCGCTCTCAGATCCCTCGTGCCCCAAGGTATTTCCCCAACGAGTTGATCCCGAACGATCTGAACTCCGCTCCGATCGAGAAGTGAAAACCCCGACGCGGTTCTCACAAGGCCGAACAACGGCGCTTCGGTCTCAAGACACCAGCCGAGATAGGCTTGCTCAACCCTGTCAATTCCGGTTGGCGGGCCATAACCAACGCGCGAAACGAGGCGCGACAGGTCCAAAAGCACAGGGGTTTCCCTACTTGGAGTAATGGCCGGATTGGTGCCAGCGCCAGGCATCTGCAATCATCGTCTCCAGATTTGAACGATCGGGCGTCCAGCCAAGCTGGTCTCGCGCGCGAACGCTTCCTGAAACCAGCTTGGTACAATCCCCGGGACGGCGCAAACCTTCTTCATAAGGAACGGGCTTGTTGGTGATGATCCGGCTACTGTCGAGAACCTCGCGCACAGAGAACCCTTTGCCGGTCCCGAGGTTGAAGATCTGGCTGCCCTTGCCCTCCAGAAGCCAGTTCAGACCCTTCACATGCGCGTCCACCAGATCCATCACGTGAACATAGTCCCGGATACAGGTTCCGTCCGGCGTGTCATAATCCGTCCCGTAAATCGTGAGTTTCTCGCGCCTGCCGGCAATCGCATCAAGTATCAGGGGGATCAGATGCGTTTCGGGCTGGTGAAACTCACCCACCTCACCCTCGGGATCGGCCCCTGCGACGTTGAAGTACCGAAAGATTACATGGCTCAACCCATGGCTCTCTTCAAAATTCTTCAGGATATCCTCGATCGCGCGTTTCGACGCGCCATAGGCATTGATCGGTAGCTGGAGGGATGTTTCGTCCAGAGTCACGCCATCTTGCTCCCCGTAGGTTGCACAAGTCGAGGAGAAGACGAAGTTCAGGCATCCTGCACGCGTCGCAGCTTCGATCAGGTTGAGCGAGCCACCGACATTGTTGCGCCAGTAAAGACCCGGATCCGTCATCGATTCCCCGACCTGACTGAGCGCTGCGAAATGCATAACAGCGATCGGCGCATAGTCCTTGAAGACCGCGTCGAGGCGCGCTGTGTCGCTCAGATCACCCTGCTCAAACGGGCCGAATTTGACAGCCTCCTGCCACCCCGTGACGAGATTGTCGTATGTGACAGGTGTAAACCCATTGGCGGCAAGCACCTTGCAAGCATGGGAGCCGATATAGCCGGCACCCCCCGTCACGAGAATGTTGGGCATCCAGTTCCCCCGGGTTACTCTGCGGCTTTCTTCGCTGCGGAAATCTGATCGAGATAGGCTGCGAACTCATCGCGAAGCTCTTCGCGCGCCAGCCCAAAAGCAACGGTTGCCTGAAGGTATCCCGCCTTCGATCCGCAATCGAAGCGCTGCCCGCTGAACTGGTACCCGTAAACATCGCGGCCTTCGCGGATCTCCGTCGCGATTGCGTCGGTCAGCTGGATCTCTCCGCCGGCCCCTTTCTTCATCTCGTCAAGGTTGCTGAGAACCTGGGGCGTGAGGATATAACGCCCGATCACGGCCATGTTGGATGGGGCCTCGCCCGGAGCGGGTTTCTCAACCATCTCACTCACCGAGAACATAGGACCGCTTTCTTCGCGAACCCCGAGGATCCCGTAGGCAGAAGTCTTGTCACGGGAAACTTCCATGGCGGATACCATGCAGCCACCGGTTTCCTCGTAAGCATCCACCATCTGCTTGAGGCACGGAACATCGCCGGTAATCACATCGTCCGGCAGAATCACAGCGAAGGGTTCGTCTCCGATCAGACGACGCGCGCACCAGACCGCGTGACCCAGGCCCAGCGCCTTATGTTGCCGGATATAGGCAATCGCGCCGCTTTCCATGTTTGTGTTCTTCACTATCGACAACAGCTCAGACTTACCGGATTTTTGCAGGCTGCTCTCAAGCTCAGGCGCGTGATCAAAATAATCCTCCAAGGCGCCTTTGCCGCGGGAGGTAACAAAAATAAACTCCGTGATCCCGGCTGCGCGGGCCTCATCGATCGCGTATTGAATGAGAGGTCTGTCAACGAGGGTCAGAATTTCCTTCGGGATTGATTTTGTTGCTGGCAGGAACCGCGTTCCCATCCCAGCCACCGGGAAAACTGCTTTCGTTACCTTTTGCCCCATAAGCCTCATTCCATTCTTTTTATTTCGCCCAGGAAACAACCCGCAGGTGTCTCCAAACATTCATACAATTGTGCCCGGGAAATGCCCACCGCCCGACCATTTAACCTTAATGGCAGATTCTCAATTTGCGGAGTATCAAAAACTCGCATCAATTTTCACGCCATCGCCCAGGCCGCGCGTCTTTCGGATGGCGTTAAGCTCCCGCTTGATGCGCGACATTCTGGACCTGAAAGAGATGAGTGGATCAGACCGCGATGATTTCCCAAATATGCCGCCTGACTGAACCCAGAAGCCGTCGGGATGAAACCAACGTTTGTGAAACAGGGCATTTGGCCAGAAACAGAATACAGTAACCGCGCGCCCTTGGGTCGCAAGACGCCGGGCCTCTGTGTAGAGCTTCTTTCGTTGTCCAAACCGTCCAGAAATTACGTGGCTTTGAGGGGCCTCGCCCTCCACAACCGCAGGCTTGAAGTCCGGAGCGGTGGCAAACGCCTTTTTGAGCCTGTGTTCTCTCAATCTTCCGTCAGCACGCCCCTCTTCAAGCTCTTGCATCAGGCGAAAGACATCTCGAGGTTCTAGCTGACCGGCTACCATTGCCCGGAGCAAGCGCCCGCGCTGCTGCTGCGCGAACTCAATCCAGAATTCATCACCCAAGCGCTGCTTTCGCAGAAAATAGGCGTAGCTGGCGCCGATCTGATACAGGGACTTTGGTGCGCGATCAGAGCCGCGCACGGAATTCGACGCAACCAGATGCTGCACCTCTGCGTCAGGAACGATCGCCGTGCTGTGGCCTGCCGCCCCGATCCTCAGGTTCAGATCCGTTTCATCCATGAAATAGGCATAGCTTTCGTCGAACCCGCCAAGCCGCTCCAGCAACTCACGGCGGAACGCACAATTGGTGCCTTGGGTTTTGACGGACTTCTCGGCTGTGCCGCGGATCACCGTCATTTCCTCAACATTGATGGAACGTGATTGGCCAGCGCAATCAAGAAGCTCACCCTTCCACTGGAAACTGATGCCATTGCGACCACGAACGAACCCTCCGGCCGCTGCGACATCTTCTCGAACGAAAGGTGCGGTGAGGTTCTTCAGCCAGGTTGGCTCGGCAATTGCGTCATCGTCAATAAAAGCGACGATTTCACCAGCCGCGTGATTGATCCCGAGGTTTCGAGCTGCGGAAATATTCGGTTCGCCAAAGGGGACTGTCTTGACGTGATCCTGCAGACCCAGCCCGGAGACGACAGCACAACCGCCCTGATCAGCGACGACGACAATCTCGAAATTTGGGTAGAATTGAAGACGCAGAGCCTTGAGACATTTGGCGAGCTCGTTCGACCTGCCCCGGCTCACGACAACCACGCTGGCCCGAGTTTCGCTCATTCCATATCCATGCTGGCCATCATCGCCTCGAGCCGTGGCACATCTTCGGGATTGTTGAGTTCCCAGAATTGGCGACCGCGGGCATCAACTTCAACACACAACACCCGGTGGCCGTTTTCCAGAAAGCGTAACTGCTCCAGCCCCTCCAGTGTCTCGAGCGGACCTGTGGGCCAGGCCGGATAC
>JABDPP010000355.1 GCA_013042765.1 Litoreibacter sp. | reverse complement strand
CTCGTAGACAGCCTCCCGACGAGGCAAGTCCAGATAGGTCGATACGCTGCCAAACTGGAAATCCAGATCCAGAAGGCAAACGGTGTGTGTTCCCTTTTTTTCGATGTTTGCCAATTCCCAGGCAAGGTTCACCGCGAACGTCGTGCTGCCGCTTCCGCCAGCGAAACCGTGGACAGGCAAAATGACACCGTCGTGCTTGCCGACGCTGCCACTTTGAGGGCTTGCGGGATCTGCAATGGTGACCGGGGGAGGTGCAGGTTTCCGCAACCGCTCGATGGCGTCATGCAAAGCCCCTTCGGGCAGCGGATAGGGGACGAAATCGTCCGCGCCCAACCGCAGCAGCTGATGCAGGGCAATTGGAGAAAGATCATCCGCGATCAGGATAACCTTGATCGATGTGTCCTTTGCCCGGGTGATCAGATCGCCAATTTTGGTGAGGTTTACCTCGTCGTCGTGATCGACAGCGACCGCAATGAACTCAAGATCCTGAGCTTCGGGTTGTGTCAGGAATGTTGCGGCGTCGGTGAAGTCGAGATCGCCCCAGCCTTCACCGAGCTCAGTCTCCATGTCTTCAATAAGGAGATCAAACTTTTGAACGTCGCGCGCAACCGTGCAGGCCACGATCGGCGCTGGCTCCGGATTTAATGCTGCATTACTCGTCATTCTCTTAATCCCTAGTCCATTGGACATAGTCTAGACGCACCCCAAGAGCTCCAAAAAACACGTGAGCTCTCGTGATACTGTTTTCAGATCACTGACCAACAAACCGATTCACGCGGGATTGTGGCCTATTCTGTTACAAGGAATGCTTAGTAATAAGGGCAATAATGGGGCCAAATTAGCGAAAAGATGAGAAAGTTTGCACTTATTCTACGACTGCACCAGTCGTCAGAGTCGCATCACTTTTCGCAGTATTCAGATATTCCCGGAAAACAATTGCTGCGTATTTTCCGTTCATTACCATTGGGTTACCCTCGACAAAGCCCGACACCTCGGTAACCGTGCGCCGGTTGCGGCGCTCTCGACCCTCGGTGACCACCAGTGGCTGCGTCTCGCCGTAGGACACGAGTGCCTCAAGTCGAGACCTGTCAATGCCCTGTTTCGTCAGGAATGAAACGACTGCGCTCGCGCGTCTCTGGCCAAGGGTCCGGTTATAGGCGTCAGATCCGACGAGATCGGTGTGCCCATAGACCCGGAAACGAACTTCCGGGAACTGTTTGATCCAGTCGGCCTGGGCAATGAGGATCGAACGCGCCTGGCCGTCCAGCGTGGCCTTGTTGAACTCGAAGTTGACCATGGCCGGGACTTCGTCCTCGAACCGCCGCGACAGGGTCTGGGCGTAAGAGATCTCTCCAGTATTGATCAGGTGATTAGTCAACGTTGGGTTGCCGAAGCCGCCCTCGTCAACGTTCACGCCGGCTTCACGATAGAACTGACCGGTGGTGTCGCCACACGCGCTAAGTCCAAGAGATATTACGGAAATAATCGCGATCTTGCTTGTTGTTCTGCGCATTTTCATCACTCCATCACGTAGCCGTAAGACCCAGAGAAATCCTGGCGGGCAACTTCGCCAGTGCCGCGGGTATTGCTGCGAACGGCTTTCGCGACTTTTCCGTTCAAGAACAGCTCACGCTCGGTTGGCGGTCGGACCCGGTCTGTTGACAGCACGTAGGCGTCGCCGCGCGTGGGCGTAACAAGATGTGCGGTTACGATGACCACAAGCTCACTCTGCCGGCGCTGGTAGTTGGCGCTGCGGAACAGGGTGCCGAGGATCGGAATATCACCGAGCCATGGAACCTGACCGTTGGCGTCCACGAAATCGTCCTCAAGAAGGCCTGCAATGGCGAAGCTTTCACCGTCACGAAGCTCTACTGTGGTCGAGCTGGCGCGTTTCGAGAATGCATTGACTTCAAATCCCGCGGCTTGAACCTGAACAGTCGTGTCTACGCTGCTGACAGCCGTCTCAAGACGCAGGTTGATGATATCTTCGTCAACAACCGTGGGCGTGAAGCGCAATTCTACACCGAAGGGGCGATACTCGATGGCAATCCCGTCTTCATTCGAGACCGGGATCGGATATTCACCACCCGCGAGGAAGTTTGCTTCCTGTCCGGACAACGCCGTTAGGTTCGGTTCGGCCAACGTCCGCACAAGTCCTTTTGTTTCAAGGGCTTCTATGAGAACCGCAGCCTGGAAGCTGCCGCTCCCAAAGCCGATTGCCATCACACCGTTATCGTTTCGCGAGCGTGTGATGGAGGGAGGCGTGGCGAATACGGTGCTCGAGTTAGTCCCTTCCTGAAGCGTGTTGGTAACAGCCGTGCCGTCCCAGTTCCCGGTAACACCGGACAGGCCCAGGCTGACCGAAAGGTCCTTGCTGACCGAGCGACGCATTTCTGCGAAGCGGACCTTCAGCATAACCTGTTGCGTGCCGCCAACCGACATCAGATTGGAGACTGCGTCCGGTGAGTAGCGCCCGGCCAAATCAAGCGCGCGATTCAGTTTCGCGATGCTGGAAACGGTACCGCTCAGGACGATACCGTTATTGGCCGTGCGAACTTCGATATTCTCGCCGGGCAGGATCTGCTGCAGGCGTTCTTTGAACTCTGCAAGATCCGGTGCGACCCGAACTTCGACATTCGTAATAAGGTTACCTTCGGCCCCAAGGAGCGTGAGCGTCGTGCGCCCAGGTGCACGGCCCAGAACGTAAAGCGTGCGATCCGAAAGCGTTGCAATGTCTGCGATCTGTGGGTTGGCGACCGAAATCTCTGCGAAGGGAGTTTCGCTTTCGACAACAACCGCGCGGTTGATCGCGACATTAAGACTACTGGATGCCGTACCGCTGAGCACAGTGAGTGTCTCAGACAATCCGACGGCGGGGTTCGAAATTGATAACGCCAGCCCGAGAAGGCCAGCAGTAATGTACTGCTTCATTTTCATGTGATCCTGCCTCTCTGATCACGGGTTGGGATGGGTCTTGTGCCCGATTTTGAAACGATCCTGCTTCATTTCTTGTTTTATTGCAAGAATCAGGTGCTTACGCTGATTCCCTAATGTGGGGCTGCCGCAACACCATCCCATCCCTAGTGAAACTAAAAGGCACGGCAACTATATGAGCCGCCGTGCCGCTTGTGTGGGATAGGTTCAATGAGATCCTAGTTCGTGCAGGGGATCGGGATTTCAACCACGTCGGCCCCTTTGCGGGTCTTGATCGTGCAAACCCGCTCGGCCTTGCGCTCGATCTTTACCTTTTCTTGGATGCCCAGAAGCTCGTTCTGATCGACGGAGACGGCTGCAACCTCGTCAGTATCTCCTGCGCCGATCAGGGCCAGAGTCAGTCGTCCCGTTGATTGTGCCAGAGCCAGTGCTGCAACCTGCTGCGGCGTGACCGCAGCGGTAACGGTGCGTGCGATCGTGGGAGACGTGCGGTCTCCATCCGCGGTCTGGTCGACTGCGATCAGCTGAACGCCGGTGTCGATCAGCTTTGTCACCTCGCGGCCATCAGCATCACCTGTCCAGTAGACATCAACACGGTCGCCCGGGCGCAGGAAGCCGGAAACGCCGGATGAAACGTCAACGCGCAGTGCAAAGGCGCGCATGCCCTTTGCCAGTCGAGACGACACGCCTGCATCTTCGCCGGGCTTGGTCACTTTGACTTTCAGGATAGCCTCGTCAGCTTCCATCACACGGAGCGCCGTCCGCAATTCTCCATTGGCGGGGAACAGGTCCTCTACCTCCGAAAAAGCGCCCTTGGGGATCGCGTTATCAGGCCAGGCGACCAGTTTTACCATGCTCTTTTCGATCCGCTCTCCATAGGTGACCTTGTCCTTGACAACGAAAACCTGCGACATCTTTACATTCTTGGCCAATTGGGCGCGCTGGGTCTCCAGGGTCGCCTGATATTCGCCAATTCTGTTTTTCGCCATGTAGGCTGCGAAACCCGCAAGCCCGATTCCTATGACGAGAACCAATCCAAAAACCAAACGCATAATATGCCCTTCCCGGTACTCTGCGTGCACGCACATGCGCGCTGTTTCACTCCATTTGAGAAACAATCACCCAAAATTGCGGCAAAATCGTGAACAAAGGATGATCGCGATTGGGCAAAAACAGCTATTCTGCGGGGTGTGAAGGAGCTTAGTCGAAAGCCGTCTGGATAGACTGAGATTCGAGGTTATCGCTGATCGTTCCGGACAATACCTCGGTTCCCTGCCAGACTGAGTAGGATGCGAACAGGCCGAGTCCCATCACCGCTGCGGTCAGCACGACCCAGTCGACGGTAACCGCGCCCCTCTCGTCGCGGATAAATTCTAGTACTTTGCTAAACATCACTTTTCCTCAACGGCAAAGGGTTCGCTACTCGTGAACAGATCTTAAACTTGTACGCTAGGTGTGAAAAAAGACGTGAATATGTTCATTTGATCGCGGAGGCGAAAAACTGAAATCCAAAATGGAAACAGTACCTCAGTTCTTTGCAACCGAAGGGCACGGTCATGAATGACGTTGCATTAAACTCAGGCGGACAGGATCCGGAATCGAATCCGAAACAGAAAAAAGGCCGCATCATTTCTGATGCGGCCTGAATTCTGTTTGTTTCTGGCGGCGTATTATTCGCCGGCCGGAACGTTGCCAGTGGCGAAGCTGTCGTCAATCGTCTGACCGGTCAGCTGACCCTCGATGTCGCCGGACAGATCTTCCAGGCCGGTGGAAACCGATGCCATAACAGCAAGGCCCAGGCCAACGATGGCAGCGGTCAGAACAACCCAGTCAACAGTAACTGCGCCGGATTCGTCGTTTGCGAAGTTCTTTACAAAAGCGAAAAGTTTCATTGTGTATCCCTCCAAAGGATTTAGTCAGTTTCAGTTTCCAAGTGCACCTAAGCGTTTGTTGCGATGTGTCCGGCCTCTGTTCCTTCCGCATCACCGCGTTGGTATGAAGCCAATAAACGGATCAATTCAGGCAAGAGTTGGGCGCGAATGGTGCAATTTTGGATCGATCAAATAAACTTTCGGGATTTTGCTTAAATATCTGAAAAATATAGATAAAATTTTTAAAAAGTTTCTCCGAAACCGGATTCTTCGCTTCCAAACAGCCGTTTCCGGGACCAGTTTGGTGCGAAATCATACGGAATAATTGGCCTTTCTTTCTGATTTCTGCGAGTCTGGGAAAAAGAAAATAACTTGGCGGGCGGGCAGGCTTATGTCGAGAGTTCTGAGAGCGGCACTTCTGTGCAGCGTTGTGGCGTTGCCTCAACCCGCCATCGCGCAATCGAGCGATCCGGCGTTTGGCGGCGATTTCACGTTCCGGAAAATCGGTCCTCCTCCGAAAGGCACCAAGAAGAAAATTACAATCCAGATACGCCCTTCAGACCAGAAACCGGCGAAACCTGTGCCAGTGCGCCAGCCGCAGCCGGACGCTCCTGAAACCGGTGTCCTGGAAGCTGACGGGCAGATGGCGTGGTTCTGGAACGTGATTTCCCCATCTATGGAAACGCCGGTTCGGGGACGCTTTTCCGAAGCGGTTGCGCATGTGGCAAACGCGCCTGAAGCTGATGGGCTCCCTCCGCCGCGTCTTGATGATCTTGGGAAGATTGCCGCCAGCCATGGAACAGATATTCTGATCGAGACCTTGGGAAAGCGCATTTCCCCAGCCCTGGTGCTTGCGGTCATTGCCGTTGAATCGGGAGGGCGCGTCTCGGTTGAAAGCCACAAGGGTGCGCGGGGCCTGATGCAACTGATTCCGGAGACAGCCGAACGATTTGGTGTTCAGGACTCGAGCGACCCGGTCCAGAACATCAAGGGTGGTGTCACCTATCTCGAGTGGCTTCTCGAAGAGTTTGATGGTGACATCCTTCTGGCCTTGGCTGGATATAATGCTGGCGAGGGTGCGGTTCGTAAATATGGTGGCGTGCCACCTTATGACGAGACACGGGCCTATATTCCCAAGATCCTGGCGGCATGGCGGGTCAGTCGGACGCTCTGCAAGACCCCGCCTGAGTTGTTTTCAGACGGCTGCGTGTTCCACACTGGATGAGCCAGCAAAGTTCTTCACCAGACTGAAAACTCAGGCCAGGCGGATGAACTGCGAGACTGCTGTATCGTTCTTGAAGAACGGAACACTGCTGGGAGGGGCATCCGTGCCAGCCAGCGCTTCCACCTCGGCCAGAACGACTTCGGTTATGAAAGGAAGATCGAGGTCGCGCGCCTCGTTCAGAGGAACCCAATGCAAATGGCTGAGTTCGTCGCTGGCCTTCGAGAAATCGTCGAGATCTCCGATCAGGTGGTTGGCATCTGCGAGAAAGAAGCGCGCATCAAAGCGGCGTGGACGCCCTGGTGGCGTTATGGCGCGGAAGAAATAGCGCAGCCCTGCGGCCGTGGGGAGGTGCCCGCCGGCAAAGAAACCCTGCCAGTCGACAGAGGCCTCGACGTGTGCTGCCTGCGGAGAGGCCGCACCCATGATCAGGCCGGTTTCCTCCCAGACTTCCCGAACGGCAGCCGCGAGAATCGCATTCGAGAGCGTTTCATCCGACATCAGGTCCAGTCGGGCTCGGCAGATTTCGGCAGGAAGAGATGCCAATTCCACATCGCGGTCCTGCTGGTCGACCGCGCCGCCGGGGAAAACGAACTTGTTTGGCATGAAGGCGGCGGATTTGCCGCGCTGCCCCATTAGGATTTTCGGAGCCGTCGCGGCGTCACGCAAGACCACCACACTGGCGGCATCTCTGATCGGGGTGTCACTCATCGGGTTACTCTTACCCCGACCGGCGGCAGGTTCAACCGATATCCATCTTCGGTTGACGCCCAAATCCGTGCATGCGCTTGGCCCATTGTATGCCAACAATCATGCCTTTGAGCCGGGGCAAAAGGAACAGGGACAGGCCAACGCAGCCGACTGAAAAGATCGCGATAACGGTGTACGGATCGGGTTCGTACTCGAAAAATGTCCACAAAAGCAGGGGTGCCATGATATGCCCGACAATCAGGATCGTCAGGTAGGCGGGGCCGTCATCTGCGCGGTGATGGTGTAGCGCCTCGTTACAGACCGGGCATTCCTTGCGAACAGACAGGTATCCCTTGAACATCGGACCGTTCCCGCAGGACGGGCATCTCCGCCGCCATCCACGCAGCGCAGCAGGCCGCATGTCGCGATCTTCAAGCTCTGTCACCGTATCTTTCGCCATGTTCAATCCACCTTCTATCTCTCTGAGGTAGTCCATGTTCTTCCGGTTTGCACCGCGACAGCCTGTCTTGCGGCGGGATGTCGCAAAAATAATCACAGTTGCGGCGACGGAATTCTGCGTCGGTTTCGTTTGAAGGGGTATCAGGGCGCTGACAGGCAGGGCCCGCAATGCAGGAGAAAACCATGAAACCGACGACAGCGAGCGCAAAGCCCCTCTTTATCGCGATCGGCGTTGCCTTGGTATTCATGCCATTAGCAGCCGAAGCCAGGCAGGGTGGGCATGCCAATTTCGAAACGATTGATGCGGATGGCAATGGCGAGTTGAGCCAGGAAGAGCTGCAGAACCGGGGCCGCGAGCGCTTCGCCTCGGCGGATGCGAATTCGGATGGCCTGCTCAGCAAGGAGGAACTGATCGCGAGCGGCGAGGCTCGGATGCAGGAACGCTTGACCCGTCGGATCGACCGCATGATGGAACACCGCGATGAAAACGGAGACGGCCTGTTGAGCGCCGAGGAACTTGCGCCACCGGCTGATCGGGCTGCCAATAGGTTCGACAAGATGGACGAAGACCAGAGCGGGGGTATCTCGAAAGAGGAATTTGAAGCCGCTATGAAGAAACGCTTCCGGAATGGACCCGGTCGGCACAGGGACTGAGCCTCCGGCCTGAAGTGAGAAACGGCTCCGTGGCGTGCGTCACGGGGCCGATTGAGAAGTAAAAGCGGCTCGGGTAGCGTTTGATAGCATGGAAACGGCGCTGGATCAGGATTTGGAACTGAGCGATCAGGCTTTGCTGGTCCTCTATTGCAATGGCGATCAACAGGCCGCCGCGCTTCTCACCCAGCGTCTGGCCCCCCGTCTTTTCAGTTTTTGCATCAGGCTGCTGGGAGATCGGAGCGAAGCCGAGGATGTCGTGCAGGAAGCGATGCTGCGGCTGTGGCGTATGGCGCCGGACTGGCAGCAGGGTGAAGCGAAGCTGTCGACATGGGTTTTCCGCGTCGCCAGCAATCTGTGCACCGACAGGTTGCGTAAACGCGGTGACATCGGACTGGACCAGATCGAGGAGCCAACGGATGAGCGCCCCGACGCCGAGGTTCTCCTGATGCAGGCGGATCGGAAGTCCGCTCTGGATCTTGCTTTGGCGAACCTACCGGAGCGGCAACGTCAGGCCGTTATCCTGCGCCATATCGAGGGACTGTCCAATCCTGAGATTGGCGAGATACTGGGCATCAACGTGGAGGCAGTTGAAAGCCTGACGGCTCGCGGGAAACGGGGCCTCGTCGCGGCCCTTTCACACAAGAAGGAGGAGTTGGGTCTATGACCGATCAGAATGACAAAGCCGCACCGGGCTCGGAGGCGGAACTCGACGCGCTCTTCGCGGAAGCCCGGGCGCAGACGACAGCACCTTCTGAGAAATTGATGGCCCGGATCTTGGAGGATGCCCACCGGCTCCAACCCTCCGCTCAAACGCTGCCTGGGACTGTTCCGCCAATCTGGTCCCGTATCCATGGGGCGCTGGGCGGGTGGCCCATAATTGGGGGGCTGACTGCGACAGTTATGGTTGGCATTTACATCGGGTTTTCGGATCCGACGTTGGTACAGTTGCAGGGGCTGGTCGACGAGGACGTGGAAATCAGCGATTTCTTTGCCTCAGACACGCTCTTCTTTGAAGAAGGAACTTCATGATGGCTGACAACCCGAAACCGAAGCAGAAATCCGGTTGGCCTTGGATGCGCATCATTCTGGTGCTCTCGCTGGGGTTCAATCTGTTGGTCGTCGGTGCGGTTTTGGGGGCTCGGCTCTCCGATCGCGGCCCGGGGCATGGATCAGAGCAGATTGGGCGGACTATGCCGATCGGCGCCTATGGGCGCGCGCTGGGCCGCAACGACCAACGTGAGTTGGGTCGTGCGTTTCGTCAGGAAATACGGTCCCGGACTGTCCCGGACGGCGACAGGTTGCGGCAGATTCCGGCACGCGTTGTAGGCGCGCTGATAGCAGAGCCCTATGATCCCGCGAAGCTCGAGGCATTGTTCGAGTTGCAGCGCGACCGCATGATTGAGCTTCATGACGTGGGGCGCTCGCTTTTGCTGGACCGCATCGCCGCCATGTCGCCCGAGGAGCGTGCACGCTATGCACAGCGCCTGAAAGACGGCCTGAGTCGCGACGGCAAGCCACGCCCCTGAACCCTGCGCGCGCCCTTGCGTATCCTGCGCATCGTCGCTCAGGGGTCTGGCCAAGCTTTATGCAGTTCGGCTAATAAGCCCCCACCTGCATCCCGATCTGGAGACCCGGAATGACGCTCAACGGTCAATCTGAACAAGCACAGGAACTTGCGCTTGACGCACTCGGCTGGCTAGCGTCTTCCGACGACTTGATACCGGTGTTTCTGAACTCGACAGGGGCCTCGATCGATGATGTCCGCGCGCAGGCTGGAGATCCGGCCTTTCTGGGCTCGGTGCTGGATTTCCTGATGATGGACGATGCCTGGGTCATTGCCTTCTGCGACAGCCGTGGGATCGACTACGCGAGGCCGATGCAGGCCCGCCAAGCCTTGCCGGGAGGCGATCTGCCCAACTGGACCTGATCTTCAGAGATCGATTTCCAGCACTCCATCCGGATCGCGGGCGCGGGATTGGCACAGGATCATCTCGGTTTCGCGGTCTTTGCGTGACAGGACGAAATCGCGGTGTTCGACTTGCCCGGCGAGAACCCTGCATTTGCATACACCGCAGAGTCCGTCAGAGCATTTCACATCCACATGCACCCCTGCTTCCAGCAACGCATCCGTGGCGGCCTGATCAGCTCGTACGGCTACCTCGCGGCCGGTTGTGACAAGTCGCAGGGTAAAGGGGTGGTTCTCGTAATCGG
>JABDPP010000350.1 GCA_013042765.1 Litoreibacter sp. | reverse complement strand
CGCCAAAACGCCGGCGATTGGAAAACTGCTCATATTCTGCCTAGCCGAGTATTCTCGTTGCTTGGGGCAGGGTGTGGGCGATCCACCCCCAAGTCAATGGGGGCCAGGGATCAAACCAGCTGACCGTGACAATGTTTGAATTTTTTACCGGAACCGCAGGGACATGACGCGTTTCTGCCTGGGTTGCCCCATGTTGACGGGTCGGTTTCATCAAAACCCTCTGCGGGCTGCGCGGGTTCAGCTGCCTCCACCGGGGTTGCTGGCTGAGCTGCGGCAGCCGCCGCTTGTTGCTGGGCGAGAACCTGCTCCATCATCCGCCGCTGTTCTTCTTCGGTCAAAGGACGGATCTGAGAGAGTTTCTGGGACACGTCTGCGCGCAGCGAATCGAGCATACCCTCGAAGAGCTGGAAGCTCTCGGTCTTGTATTCATTCAACGGATCGCGCTGGGCGTAGCCACGGAACCCTACGACGGACCGCAGATGTTCCAGCTTCAGAAGGTGTTCGCGCCATTTGCTGTCGATCGTCTGCAACAACAACTGCTTTTCGATGTTGCGCATGTTCTCGGGACCGAAATCGACAGCCTTCTTGGCCATGAACTCATCAGCCGCCCGGTAAAGCCGTTCGCTGATCTCACCGTCATCCACACCTTCTTCGGCCGCCCAACCAACGACAGGAACGTCAATGCCGAGCCTTTCCATGACGGCGACGTGGAGACCCTCGGTATCCCATTGATCAGCGTAGGTCTTGGGCGGCATGTACTGGTCGACCATATCGTCGATGACCTGGTGGCGCATGTCTTGCGTGATCTCGTTGACGTCCTCGGCTTCCATGATCTCCAACCGCTGCGAGAAGATTGCTTTACGCTGATCGTTCATCACGTCGTCGAATTTCAGAAGCTGTTTGCGGATGTCGAAGTTGCGACCCTCAACTTTGGCTTGCGCCTTTTCGAGAGACTTGTTCACCCAAGGGTGGGCAATCGCCTCGCCCTCTTTCATCCCGAGTGTCGAAAGCATTTTATCGAGCCGTTCGGAACCGAAAATCCGCATCAGATCGTCTTCCAAAGACAGGAAGAAGGAGGAACGGCCCGGGTCACCCTGACGGCCTGAGCGTCCGCGCAGCTGGTTGTCGATTCGGCGGCTCTCGTGACGCTCTGTCGCCAGAACGAATAAACCGCCAGCCTCTTTCACTTTCTGCTTTTCGTCCTCGACCTCCGCCTCGATGCGCTTGCGTACGTCTTCGGGGTCGGCCTCAAGGTTTGCGTTCAGGAAGTCCTGCACGCGCATTTCGACATTGCCGCCCAATTGGATGTCGGTACCGCGGCCTGCCATGTTGGTCGCGATGGTCACCGCGTTCAGCTTACCGGCGTTGGCAACGATCTCCGCTTCCTTTTCGTGCTGGCGCGCATTCAGAACGTTGTGCGTAATCCCGGCTTGGTCGAGAAGCTGGGACAGAAACTCCGACTTTTCGATAGAGGTTGTGCCGACTAGGACGGGCTGTCCCTTTTCATGCGCTTCCTGGATACACTCAACGATAGCGGCGTATTTCTCGCCAACAGTCCGGTAAATCGCGTCATGCTCATCGTCACGCGCGACAGGCTTGTTGGTCGGAACCTCCACAACACCGAGGCCGTAGATCTCAGCGAATTCTTCAGCTTCCGTCGCAGCGGTGCCGGTCATGCCCGCAAGCTTTTCATAGAGGCGGAAGTAGTTCTGGAACGTCACAGACGCCAAAGTCACGTTTTCCGGCTGGATCTTGCACCCTTCCTTGGCTTCGATTGCCTGGTGCAGTCCCCCGGACAGGCGACGACCCGCCATCATGCGGCCTGTAAATTCGTCGACCAGCACAACCTCGTTGTTGCGGACCATGTAGTCTTTATCCTTCTTGAAAGCCTTGTGAGCTTTCAGAGCTTCCGTGACATGGTGCACCAGCGTCGTGCTTTCGGGGTCGTAGAGCGACTGATCCTCTGGGAGGAGTTCCATCTCCTGAAGGCGACGTTCGATGAAGTCGTTGCCTTCGTCCGTGATGGTGACGACCCGCGTTTTCTCATCGAGGCTGAAATGATCTTCCCCAATCTCCGGAATCAGTTTGTCGATCGTGATATAGAGGTCCGAGCGATCCTCTGAGGGGCCGGAGAT
>JABDPP010000349.1 GCA_013042765.1 Litoreibacter sp. | reverse complement strand
GGTTCGAATATCGCAGCGGCAGCGTCGCCAACAGGTGCGCCACCGGATAGGCCAACAGAAAGCACATGAAGGTGATCAGCAGCGAGAGCATCAGCGTTCGCGTGAAGAGCTTCACATAGACCTGTCGTTTCTGGTCAACCGCGGTGACCTGGCCGGTCTCATCACGGGCCATATCGAGGGCGGCGAGGTAGAAATTGAACGTATAGGCGGAAGAGGCACCGCGCATGACTGACCAGAGCTTGGGATCGGCCCAGTCCTCATCGACATCAAGGATCGCCTCCTTGAACGGCGCTTCGAGTTTTTGCGCCTTGCGGGCGGTCTTGGTAAATAGCGAGCGCGACCCGGAGCGTTCATAGTTAATCCGCGTGCCCACCTGCCCCGGCGCTTTCAACTCGCGCAAGGTAACCAGGTCGGCCGCGAGCGCGGTATACGCAGACTCATCGGGGTCGGTGCCTGAGGGGTTTTCGTCAAACCACTGCCGGAGATTGACCATGATCGGCGTCTTCACACCGGTGCCAAGGTTCTCATGCGTGGTGAAGCCCGGGTTGTTGACCGAGCGGTGAAGAAGCTGGCCGATCGGGGACACGAAGGTGATCAGCACAAAGAGGAAAAGCGGCATCACGAGGAAAAATGCTTTGCGTCTTGCCTTCGCTTCAGCTTGCGCGAGCGCTGCCTTGAGCGGACGGCCATCCGCCGTCGTCAACCTGCTGTCGGAAGATCCGGACTGGCTGTCGGGTTTGCTCAGGGCACCATCCATCGGGGCATCGGTCATGGAAGCATCGCCTTTTCCAGAGGTTGGCCGGGGCCCGAAGGCCCCTGACCGATAAGCATCACCCCCGCCGCCGAAACGGCGGGGGCGTGTAGATCGTTACTGGGCAAGCCAGGCGTTGAAACGCTCGTTCAGCTCCGCATCCTGGTCGACCCAGAACTCGAAGTTGTTGACCAGCGCATTACCGAGGTTTGCAGCTGCCGTGGGCATATGCGGCGCCATGTCCGTCTTGCCGTCGGAATACTTGCCAACCAGTGCGCCCGAGGACTTGCGTGCAGGACCGTAGCTGATCCAGCTGGCCTGATCCGCAAGACGCTGCGTGTCAGTGGAGAACTTGATGAACTCCAGCGCCTCTTCCTTGTTTGGAGCCCCTTTCGGGATCACGAAAAGGTCGAAGTCGAGGATCTGGCCGTCCCAGACCACTTCCAGCGGCTGACCTTCGGCCACGGCGGCGTTGAAGATCCGGCCGTTATAGGCGGTCGACATTGTAACTTCGCCATCTGCCAGAAGCTGCGGCGGCTGAGCGCCTGCTTCCCACCAGACGATGTCGCCTTTGATCGAGTCGAGCTTGGCAAATGCACGGTCAACGCCCTCATCCGTCTCCAGAATGCCGTAAACCTCGCCCGCCGGCACGCCATCGGCCATCAGGGCCATCTCAAGCGTTGCCTTGGCAGATTTGCGCAGACCGCGCTTGCCCGGAAACTTGGCCGTGTCGAAGAAATCGCCGATCGAGGTCGGAGTGCCGTCAACATTGGCGGTGTTGTAGGCAAAAACGGTTGACCACACGATGTTGGCGACTGCGCAATCCTGCAGGGCACCGTCGATGAAGTCATCGGTGGCCGGGGTCCCGTCAGGAGCCGGGGGCAGCATGCTGGTGTCGATCTCTTCCAACAGTCCTTCGTCGCACAGACGCACCGCGTCGGAGAACTCCACGTCGGCCACGTCAACGGTCACGTTGCCAGCCTCAACCTGCGCCTTGATCGGGGTCGCGGGGTTGTCGCTGTCCACGGAGTTTACCTTGACGCCGGTCTGTTCCATGAACGGCTTATGATACGCCTCAACCTGAGACTTGGTATACGCGCCGCCCCAGCTCATCACGGTCACCTCGGCGGCATTCGCCGCAAAGGACATACCGACCAAAGCCGTGGTCAGAATAAGTGTTTTCTTCATATCTTTTTCTCCCAGTAGGTTCTGTTTTTGGTTTCAGTCCGATCCGGCCCGTTCGAGGCCAGAACAATTCTCGTCATTCAAAGCGGGTCCAGCGCCCGGGCGTCTTCCGCGGCCCAGGAAATGCGGGTCATCTCTCCCACCGTCAGGTGTTCATGGCCGGCAGAGTTCGGCACTTTCACCACGAATTCGTCATTCCCGTGCACATCGAGGCGACAGCGGATGTGATCGCCCAGATAGATCAGTTCCAGCACCCGCGCGTCGGTGGCGTTTTCGCCCTCGGACGCGACATCGACCCGCTCGGGACGGATCGAGACCAGCGTCTCGGTGCCAACGTCACCGCAATTGACCGCCAGCGCGTTGGTGCTGCCGCCACCGGGCAGCTCGACCGTCGCGATCTCGCCGTTGCGGGCTTTAACCTTGCCAGACAACTTGTTGTTCTCGCCGATAAATTGCGCAACGAAACTGTTGTCGGGGCGCTCGTAGAGATCCTCCGGCGGGGCCAGCTGCTGAATTCGTCCGTCTTCAAAGACGGCAACGCGGTCGGACATGGTCAGCGCTTCGGTCTGGTCATGGGTCACGTAGACAACTGTAATGCCAAGATCGTCGGAGATCCGCTTGATCTCGAACTGCATATGCTCGCGCAGCTGCTTGTCGAGCGCGCCAAGCGGCTCGTCCATCAAAACCAGCTCCGGCTCGAACACCAATGCGCGGGCCAGGGCCACACGCTGTTGCTGACCGCCAGAAAGCTGTGCCGGGCGGCGATTGCCGAAATCTCCCATCTGCACCATCTCAAGCGCGCGCCGCACCTTGGCTTCCCGTTCGGCCTTGTCGAGGCCGCGCACTTCCAATGGAAACGCAAGGTTCTCGTTGACCGTCATATGCGGAAACAGGGCGTAGTTCTGGAACACCATGCCGATGCCGCGTTTGTGCGGCGGGATATTGTTGATCTCGCGCCCATCCAGCCGGATCTCGCCATGGGTCGCTGTCTCGAACCCGGCCAGCATCATAAGGCAGGTGGTTTTCCCCGATCCCGAGGGGCCGAGCATCGTCAGAAACTCGCCCTTGGGCATGTCAAGGTTCAGGTCTTTGACAACGAGTGTTTCGCCGTCATAGCTCTTCTGAACCCGGTCGAACGCCACGAAGGCGTCGCTGGTCATCGTGTCCGGCAATGCGGAACTCCCCGGTTTATTTTCACGCCGCCCTGTTGATCGGGCTGGTCACTGAAAGACTAAAGCCGAGACCGCCTTGTATTTCAATAAGAGTTTTTTAACGCGCGAACAGTTTTGGGTTGGGCCAGAGCCTTTGCCTGTATTTTCCAACAAAATCAGAGGGAAAGTACAAAATTGAGACAGTATCGAAACGTCGATTTCACCCGAAATATCCCATCCGAAAGCTATGTTGTGCAAAGCAAGTATCGCGCAGCCCGGACACGGCGCATGGTATTTGGCAACGAAACGCGCCGTTCACGCCCACCGTGGGAGGCGTGAGAGGTTTCCGGTTTTGAGAGGGTAGTGGTGCGGTCGGAGGGACTCGAACCCTCACTCCTGTTACAGAACAGCGACCTCAACGCTGCGCGTCTACCAATTCCGCCACGACCGCATATGCCTAGGCTGGTTGCGGCGTTCTAGCCCCTCGTCCGGGGCTTGTGAAGAGGAAAATGAACGGCCGGCCCCATCAAATGAAACCGACCGTTCCAACAGGCCTGAAACGCGATCAGGGCTGTGCTTTGAATGCAGGCAGGCCACCTGCGGACTGGGCCGGAACCTGTGCGCCCTGAGCGAGGGAGAAGGTCGCCTTGCGCAACACGACCATCCGGTCCGGTTCGCTGCTGGGACCAAGCACCGGCGTCGCGCCAGCTTCAAGCGCGTTCAGAGCAAGGTTGTACCACGCCAGCGACAGGTCCGGACGCCGGGTCACCCCGAAGCCCTGCGACAGGTGGTGGCCCATCAATTCGCCATAGGCGCGCTCGCCAAGCGCTGTCAGCAAAAGGGCAGAGCCGATCGCAATGTCCATGTCATCGTTGCTGTATCCCACCGAAAGGCAGATCCGGGAGGTTCCGGTCAGCTGGTCTGGCGCCATGCCACTGCCCAGCGCGAAGGAGGAGACCTCTCCCAACACCTCGGCTTGGGTTTTCTGGGACAAAGACGCAACATAGCTTTGCATCGCCGTTCCCACGCCGCGGCACTGCTCCGCGATTTCCTGTGGCGTGTAGCTCTTGATTTTCGTGATCATCTCGTCACCCCGTGACATCGCATAGCTGCGCGCGAGGCAGAATTGTTCATTCAAAGCGAGGTTCGGATCGCCCATGGAGGCCGAGGTTGTGAAGCCCCCATTGCTCGAGGTCACAAGTGTGACCTGGTTACAATGGGCCGCGAGCGACTGGTCCGAACTTGCCCCCATGAAGGTCGGCAAACCGCCAGAGGCAGGCGGCTGAGGCGCTGGTGCCGCAGCTTCCGTCGTTACCGGAACCGTGGCAGGCTGTGTTCCCGCGGCAAGTTCATCGCGATAGGCGTGCAAAAGGCCCCGCGGCCCCTGCAGATCCGCGGCGATCTGCTGGGTGGTCGCCGCCCCGCCCGCCAGCGCGCGCCGGTAGGAGGTGAGAAGGAAATCCTTCTCGTATTGTGTCAACTGGCCCGTCGCCGGATATCCCATATGGGATTGATAGCCAGAGGCAGCTGCGCGTGATCGGCGCCCCATCACCCCGTCCGCTACACCGGCGGGAAAGCCGAAATAATTCAGAGACGTCTGGATCTCGCGGTTTTCCGCGCGCGTGTAGCTATCATAGGGCACCACACGAACCACTTGCTTGGTCGGTGCCTGCGCTTTGTTCTTGTTGGCGTTGCGAACCAATGCACTGCCAACAACGCCCACGACGGCGCCGGCAACGAAATCCCCGGTATCGGCAGAGAGCCGGCTGGCTGGCGTCAATGTCAGGCAGGCTGCGGCACAAGCCACTGTGAATCTGTTCAAAAACATGAAATTCCCCCGCTAATTTGTGATGTAAGGGCTAGAGTATACCATCATCTTACTGCACAACCGGGAGCACATTCTTGACCCAAGTCATTTGACGGCGGGTCTTCGCTTGTTGGAACGCGTACTGGAATCTGAGATGGTCGAGTGGATTACATCCCCGGGACTGACCCCGTATCCCGACGCCGTAGCCGCGATGGAAACCCGCGCGGACGCCATTTTTCGCGGCGAGGCCGGGGAAGCCATCTGGCTGTTGGAGCATCCTCCCCTCTACACCGCCGGCACCTCCGCAAAGCCCGCTGACCTGACGGATCCGGAGCGGTTCGATGTCTTCGAGACCAATCGCGGCGGGCAATATACTTATCATGGTCCCGGCCAGCGCGTTGCCTATGTCATGCTCGATCTGAGCAAGCGGGGCCGTGATGTCCGACTGTTTGTCCAGAACCTCGAGGCCTGGGTCATCGCTACTCTGGCGGAATTCAATGTAACGGGCGAGATCCGTGAGGGACGTGTTGGGGTCTGGGTTCCACGTCCGGAAAAGGCGCCGCTGCCCGATGGCAGCCCGGCGGAGGACAAGATCGCTGCAATCGGAGTCCGCCTGCGCAAATGGGTCAGTTTTCACGGTTTGTCGATCAACGTGGAGCCAGACTTGACGCATTTCGAAGGCATCGTGCCGTGCGGTATATCCGATCAGGGGGTCACATCTCTTGTGGACCTCGGGTTGCCGGTCACGATGGGAGATGTGGACGACGCGCTCAAACGTACGTTCTCAGAGGTGTTCGACTAAGTTGCCTCAGCGGGCCGACTGTGCCGCAGTCTCTACCGCCAAATAGAACAGTATCCGAGCCCGGGCCTCGTCATCAGGTGCGTAGTGACGTTTCAGATGCGTATCGACACGTTGGAAATCTTCCTCGGTTGTCATCGCTCCCGTGAGGTCCCGCAACGCATCGTGCGTGTGACATATGGCACAGCGCGCCTCAAACAGCGTTTCTCCGGTCTCAAGATCAATGGCTTTTGCTGGTTCGCCTGCGTCTTCCGTCTTCGCGTAAACCACGGCAACAGTGACAAGCAGCACTGTCACGCCCAGAATACCGCGAACGCGTTGCTGGTAGGCCATGGGAACTCACCCGGTTTTACCGCTCTGAAAATTATATCATCCCTGCCCGGCGGCATAAATCCCCCGGGGCAAGATCCCGCATGGCACGCTGGCTATTTCTTGGTCTTGCCCATCTTGGAGAGCGCCGCCTGCATTTCCGCAAGCTGCTTTTTGATGTCGTCGAGGTCGGAGCTTTCACGGGCACCGTCCGCCTCCTCCACGCCTTCTTCAGCCTCATCACGCCCCGACCAGCCGCCCATCATGGTGTTCAGGAAGGCTTCCTGCTGAGCCTTGATCTGATCGAAGCCAGGTACGGCAGACATCGGATTGGCCATCGTCTTGACCATTTTCTCCTGCCCGTCGCGCAGCATCTCGAAACTCGCGGCAAGGAAATCGGGAACCATGGTCTGCGCGTTGGTCGTGTAGCTGCGCACGAGGTCCGTTAGCACGTTGGTCGGCAGGACGTTGTCGCCACGGCTTTCATGCTCGGCAATGATCTGCAGAAGGTATTGGCGGGTCAGGTCGTCGCCGGACTTCAGGTCGATAATCTGCACATCCCGCCCATCACGGATGAACCCGGAGATATCTTCCAGCGTCACGTAATCACTGGTCTCAGTGTTATACAGCCGGCGGCTGGCATAACGTTTGATAAGTAGTGGTGATTGTGTCTCGGCCAAGGCCCGGCCTCCCTTAAAAGAACCTGCGTCGTTTCGGCAGTGCAGAAAACGCTAGCGCAGGTGCAGAGAAAAAGAAAGGGCGAGCACCAGGCTCGCCCGATCGTCTGACACCTATTGGGAGGAAGAAGGGGTCAGACCGTAATGATTGCCAGAAGCAATTAGGCTGCTTTCTTTGCAGCTTTCTTTGCAGTGGCGGTCATTTCGTCCGTCGCTTTCTTAACAGCGGCAGTTGCATCTTCCTGGATGTCTTTGCCAGCAGCCATCATCAGCTCAACAGTTTCCATCTGAACTTTTTTCGCAACTTCAGCGAAAGCAGCCAGGTGCTCTGTGGTGGACTCAGCCTGAGCGGAAGCGAAATCGGTGAAGGCTTTGGTGTAGTCTGCGGGCTCTGCCTGTGCCTTAGCAACAGTGCCGACCTTCGAGATGGTCTCTTTTGCGAACTTGGAAGACAGCTCGGTCGATGTCGCAGCTGCTTCCAGAGCAACCTTGGACATCTTCTCGCTCAGAGCGGCAGAAGTCTTGAACGCTTCGTTGAACGCAGTCATGTCAACCGGGAACGCGGAAGCCATGTCCGAGAAAACCTTCGTGTAGTCTTGTGCTTTGTTAACCATTTTATTCTCCATTTCTGGGCGGTGATGCCCGGATATTCGTTGAATTCTGATAACAGATATACATGCTGCATCGCGGCATTTCAAGCTTTTTTGCTGCAGTGCGGCAAAAAATAGCCTCCGCCAACCGTTAGGCGGGAATTATTCTATATAAATCAGATCTTTGTAGATCGCAGAACGTAAGTTCCCGGGGCCGGACAAAGGACCGGATGGCTCTCATCTCCGGGAATTCGTGCCGGAACTTTCTTGCCGGAGCGCTTTTTCAGCCAGCTTTCCCAACGCGGCCACCACGAACCCTCATGATAGTCTGCGCCTTCCAGCCAGGCCTCGGGATCCTCCATCGGACCATCATTAGTGTAATGGCCGTATTTCTTCTTCGAGGGCGGATTGATGATGCCGGCGATATGACCGGATTCCGAGACGATGAACGTCTTGTCCTTCGATTTGAACTGGCTGACGCCATTATAGCTGCCTTTCCAGGCGGCGATGTGGTCGGTCTCGCAGGTGATCGCGCAGACCGGCACGGTAATGTCCTTCATGCCCAGCTTTTCACCGAAAAGCTCCAGCTCGCCTTTTGCAAACTGGTTCTCCTGACACAGCCCGCGCAGGTATTCGACGACGAAACGCCCTGGCAGGTTGGTACTGTCGCCGTTCCAGTAAAGCAGATCGAAGGCGGGCGGGGCCTCCCCCATCATATAGCTGCGAATGGCGGGGCCGTAGATCAGATCGTTCGCCCGCAGGAAGGAGAAGGTGCGGCTCATAAAGAACGAGTGGAGATAGCCCTGATCGGCGACCTGCCGCTCGATGCCATCGACGAAATCGTCTTCCAGGAAGACACCCATTTCGCCGGGATCTTCGAAATCGGTCAATGCGGTGAAGAAGGTCGCGGACTTGATCGATTTGTCCTTGCGCTTCTTAAGCAGGCTCAGGGCCAGCGCAAGGGTCGTGCCCGCGATGCAATAGCCAACCGCGTTGACCTGCTCCTCGCCGGTGATCTTTTTCACTTCGTTGATTGCGGTCAGGAACCCCTCATCCACATAGCTGTCCAGCCCCACATCGGCATAGGTCTCATCGGGATTTACCCAGCTGACGATAAAC
>JABDPP010000343.1 GCA_013042765.1 Litoreibacter sp. | reverse complement strand
CATCATGACCGAGCGACCGACGCAAATGATGGCCGGTGGTTCCAGCCCGCTGACCTCGATATCTGCAACAATCGTGCCGAGCGTTGTTTCAAGAACCTGCTGCGAGTGGGTTGTTGCGGTGGTCACGATGCCGACCGGTTCGGATGCAGGTCGACCGGCGTCCAGCAGGGCCTTTGAGATTCGCGCAATATGCTTCATGCCCATATAGATCACGATCACCTGGGAACCCTTTGCAATCGCTTGCCAATCCAGCGACGAAGGTGTGTTTCCGGACTGGTCGTGACCGGTCACAAAGGTGACGGACTGGTTCACGTCGCGATGGGTCACGGGAATACCCGCATAGGCCAGCCCGCCGATCCCGGCGCTGATGCCCGGGATGATCCGGATCGGAACACCGTGCTGGACGAGCGATTGTGCTTCCTCGCCGCCGCGCCCAAAGACGAACGGGTCACCGCCTTTCAGGCGCAAAACACGCCGGCCGGCGCGGGCGAGTTCCACCAACCTGAGCGAGATATCGCGTTGCTTGGCTGAAGGCTTGCCGCCGCGCTTGCCGGCATAGATATGCTCGGCCTGTGGAGCCCAACTCAGAATGTCCTCTTGTACAAGGGCGTCATAGACGATCACATCGGCTTGCCGCAGTGCGTTGAGCGCATGCAGGGTCAGCAAGCCCGGATCGCCGGGGCCCGCGCCGCATAGCCAGACCCAGCCGGGCTGTAGCTCGGGCCAGGAGGCTTCGGGAAGTGTTACTGAGTCGCTCATGAAACATTTATGACCCGCAGCGCTGGTCAGGCAAAGCGAAAGAACGACCTCGAAAGGGTCATTGGCGGCGCGAAGACCCCTGTCTATAGTCCGGGATATGAAAAAAGACCAAAGCGATCTCGAACCTGTCAGACTGCGGCGAGGCTGGGCGACAGGCGCCTGCGCGACCGCGGCGGTTAAGGCAGCACTTACCGCGCTGTGGAGTGGAAGTTTCCCCGCCAAGGTGCGGATTGTGTTGCCAAAAGGGGAGACGCCGTCTTTTGACCTCGCGCGTCAGCAGTCGGGTTCCGGTTGGGCAGAGGCGGGCATCGAAAAGGATGCCGGGGACGATCCTGATGTTACCCATGGGGCGGTCATATGTGCGCGGGTCGAGCCCAGCGATAGCGGTGTGATCTTCGTGGCGGGTGAAGGGGTCGGGCTTGTGACCAAGCCGGGATTGCCGATCGCCGTGGGAGAGGCGTCGATCAACCCTGTGCCGCGGCAGATGATGACCGGGGTCGTCGAAGAGCTTGCCGCAAAGTTTGGGAAACCTGCTGATATCAGGATCACGATATCTGTTCCGGGGGGCGCAGAGCTTGCAAAAAAGACGTGGAATCCCCGGCTCGGGATCGAAGGCGGCATTTCCATTTTGGGCACGACCGGGATTGTGCGTCCGTTCAGTTGCGCCGCCTGGATCGCCTCGATCCATCGCGGCATCGACGTGGCGCGGGCCAGCGGTTTGACCCATGTGGCGGGCTGTACGGGCAATACAAGCGAGCGCGTGGTTCAGGAGCTACATGGCCTGCCGGATCATGCCATGCTTGATATGGGCGATTTCGTGGGCGGCCTGATCAAATACCTAAGGCGCCACCCGGTGGATAGATTGACGATCGGCGGCGGAATCGGGAAACTGACGAAGCTGGCACAGGGTGCGCGTGATCTGCACTCGAAGCGCAGCCAGGTTGATTTCGGAGAGCTGGCCGAATGGGCCGGGGAACCTCGATTAGACAATGCGAATAGCGTGCTTGAAGCTTATGAAATTGCAGGGAAAGATCTGGCAGATCAGATTGCGAAACGCGCCTTGAACAGGGCCTTGGAGATCTTTGATGGCGAGGGGATGCCAAGACAGATGGATGTCGTGGTGATCGACCGGGCGGGCAAAATCCTGGCACAGGCGCAAAGATGACGAGCCGGGCGTTGAATATCCTCCTTCTGGCCGGAACCGGTGAGGCGCGCGAGCTTGCCACGCGTCTGACGGAGGCCGGCCATCACGTCACCGCCTCACTCTCCGGGGCCACCCGCGGGCCTGCTGATCTGGGCTGCGGAACACGTAGCGGCGGGTTCGGCGGAGATGCTGGTTTTTCCCGCTGGCTCGAAGACCACCCAGTTGACCTTGTGGTGGATGCGACCCATCCGTTTGCGCATCGCATTTCCGGCAGAACAGCGCGGATCTGTGCTGCAAAATCAATTCCCTATCTCCAGATATTGCGTGAACAATGGGGCGCAAGCCAAGAAGATAAGTGGATTTTCATAGATCATCCGAGTGACGCAACGAAGCATATCGAGCCCGACGAAACGGTTTTTCTTGCGACGGGTCGTCAAACGCTTGAGGACTTCGACGGTCTGAAGGAAAATCGGTTGATCTGTCGCCAGATCGATCCGCCGGAACACCCGTTTCCGTTTCCGAATGGCGAGTTTCTCGTGGGCCGGCCGCCATTCTCCGTCGCGGATGAGGTGACGTTGTTCAAACGTCTGGGTGTCGACTGGCTCGTCGTGAAGAATGCGGGCGGGGCGGCCTCGCGCTCGAAGCTGGATGCGGCCCGTGAGATGGGGCTGCGGGTCTTGATGCTCAACCGCCCGCCGCAGCCGGACGCGCCCAAGGTCGCGACGGTTCAGGAAGCTCTGGATTGGGTCGAGGAACATGCGTCGGATTGAGACGGAGACCTGCGTGGCAGAGGGGGCAGAGTTCTTGCGACAGCTGGAGCCGCGCTTCGCCATGGCTTTGGATCAGACCGGTCCGCTGCCGTTACGCTTGCGTGACGACGGGTTTGCGCAATTGCTCAGCGCGATTGTCAGCCAGCAGGTCAGCGTCGCCTCTGCCAATGCGATCTGGGGGCGGCTTTGCAGCGCAGGCTATCAGCGACCGGAGGCTGTTTCTGTGGCGCGTGACCCTCAATTGCGGGAATGCGGCCTGTCACGGCAGAAGATCCGATATGCCAGAGCGTTAGCGGCTGCGAATCTGGATTACGAGTTTCTTCGCACGGCACCGACGGACGAGGTAGTGGCGACCCTCGTCACGGTGCCGGGCATTGGGCGTTGGACGGCGGAGATCTACGCGATGTTCTCTTTGGGCCATGCGGATGTGTTTGCGCCTGGCGATCTGGCCTTGCAGGAGGCAACCCGCGCCCTGTTCGAACTGGAAGCCCGTCCCACAGAAAAAAAGATGCGACAGATGGCCGAAGCCTGGTCGCCTTGGCAATCGGTTGCAGCCCGTCTTTTGTGGTCCTATTACCGGTTTATCAAAGAGCGAGAGGGTATCAGATGACGCGTGGACTTGAGAGCGGCCGCAAGGCGTCGAAATCGGGTGAGGACAGCTCTCTGGTTGTATTCCTGCACGGCTACGGGGCCGATGGCGCCGACCTGCTGGGGTTGGCCGATCCCCTGGCCGAGCATATGCCAGACACGGTCTTCGTGGCACCGAACGCGCCCGAGCGCTGCATCGGCAACCCGATTGGATACCAGTGGTTCCCGATCCCTTGGATCGACGGATCGAGCGAGGACGCCGCCGAGGAAGCGATGGAGCGCGCGGTTGACGACCTGAATGCCTATCTCGATCAGGTTATGGAGGAAGAGGGCGTTTCCGAGGCCGAGACGATTCTCGTGGGATTCTCCCAAGGCACGATGATGAGCCTTCATGTCGCGCCGCGCCGCAGGGATTCGTTTGCCGGGGTGGTGGGTTTCTCCGGTCGCCTGCTGCGACCCGATTCCCTCGCCGACGAGGCTGTGTCCAAGCCGCCTGTGCTCCTGATCCATGGCGATCAGGATGACGTGGTTCCACCGATCTCGATGCCGGAGGCCGGCGATGCGCTGCAAGAGGCCGGGTTCGAGGTTTATGGTCATGTTATGAAAGGCACGGGGCACGGGATTGCCCCTGATGGCCTTGGCGTTGCGCTGTCCTTCATGGGCCGCCAGCTCGGGCTTGATCTGGGCTGAACCGACCTGGTCTGGGTCCCGGACGCTCTGTCGTGTTGTTGTTACCCGTGGCGGATATTCATGCGCTAGGGTTGCCCTCAATATGACGGGGCTTGTCAGGTCAGGAAGACCATATATAGTTCAACTATGACTGGGGCGGGATGTCCCGCCTTGGTGCCATAGCATGGGCAGTACAGGGCGGGAGAGCTTTTGAATATGGACGGCGATTTCAGGCATGAATTTGTAAGGGAACCCGGCAGTCTCAAGCACAACCCGGCGCTCGTTCTGAATGCGGACTACCGACCACTCTCTTATTATCCCTTGTCGCTCTGGACCTGGCAGGAGGCTGTGAAAGCCGCGTTTCTCGACCGGGTCACGATCCTCTCCGAATACGAGGAGGTGGTGCGATCGCCCACCACGGAAATTAAGATCCCTTCAGTCGTGGTTCTCAAGGACTACGTGAAGCCACAAAAACGGGTGGCCTTTACGCGGTTCAACCTGTTCTTGCGCGATGAGTTCTGCTGCCAATATTGCGGTGCGCGCGGAGATCTGACCTTTGATCACGTTGTGCCCCGGGCGCGAGGCGGTATCACGAGCTGGGACAATGTTGTTGCGGCCTGCTCCAAGTGCAATTTGCGAAAGGGCTCTAAACTGTTGCATCAATCGGGCATGTCCCTGCGCAAACCGCCAGCAAAACCGGAGTCGGAACAGCTGCGCAATATGGGTCGGAAGTTTCCCCCCAATCACCTGCATGAAAGCTGGATCGACTTTCTTTATTGGGACGCCGAACTGGACGAATAATCCGTCGAGGTATCAGGATCAGGCCGAGCAGCTCGCCCCACCCAAAACGCAGAACTTGGCGCAATGGGGGTGGTTAAGGCGTACATCGGCTTCCGCTTCGGCCAGTGTGGTGCCCATCTCGAATTCGGGTTCATAGGCGAGCAAGGTGCAGGCCAGAACGGCCGGACGATCTGCGCCACGACGTTTGACGACCATCCGTGAGGAAGAGCACATCACAGATTGCGGGGACTTATCGAGTATCCCCCAGCAGCTGGTGGTGATCTCCGGAACTTCTGCATTTTCATCCATTTCTGGAAAAATAACAGTCATGGCGCGGTTTTGCGGGTCGATCTTAAAGTTATGTGTCTCGAAAAGTGCCGCAAATCCGGCGCGGCTCTCCGCTTCGCTTTCATCCCACATAGAGCGCCCGGCGACCGCCAGCTTTGCGCCCTGATCACGCAGCCATTCCATGCCCTCGATGGTTTTGTCGAAGGATCCGTCTCCGCGTTCTTCGTCGTGCTTTTCGCGCGACCAGTGATCGACTGAGACGCGAAATGTCAGCTTGTCGCCATAGGTTGCGATCAGCTCTGACAGGCCCGCGCGCACGCTCTTGCGCATCATCGGGCGCATCGCGTTCGTCAGGATCAGCACGTCATAGCCCCGTGCCAGGCTGCGCTGCGCCATCTCCACCATATCGGGGTTCATGAAAGGCTCGCCGCCGGTAAACGCGATCTCGCGCACAGGCCAGTCGCGCGCCTCGATCTGATCAAGATACTCGGTGACCTCATCGGCGGTCAGATAGACCAGCGCATCGTTGCTTGGTGAGCTCAGGATATAGCAGTGCTCGCACTCGATATTGCACAATGTTCCGGTGTTGAACCAAAGCGTTTCGGGATTGGTGAGCGTGACCGAAGCCCGTTCAGAGCCGTCGGCGGTGGTGTAGGGATCCTTAAACTTGCCAAAATTTGTCGGCTGAGACGGGATAATCTGATCTTTCATTCGGGTCTTTCCTCAAGCGTCTGAAGATTGCTAGCGTCTTAGTTCCGATAACGAAAGCCTCGTGGGCCGGGCTGACAGGTTTGTGATTGTTTGTGCGCTAGAAAACCCGTGCTAGACAGGGATTGAGAACGCGGCTAAAGAACAACTGTTAGCGCTAACATGCCAATATGATCAGATAGTCTGGATGAGCTAAGATGGTTTCACGCGTAATCCCAGTCGACGAGTTCGATCTCGTCATTTTTGGCGCCACGGGTGATCTGGCGCGGCGCAAGATCCTGCCGGGTCTCTACCGGCGTTTCCTGTCCGAACAGATGCCGCGCAAGGCGCGTATTATCGGGGCCGCGCGCAGCGACCTGGACGATGCGGGATTCCGTGCTCTGGTCCAGTCGGCCATTGAAGAGTTCGTTTCAGATCGCAAACGTGATGCAGCGGTGATTGAGAGCTTCCTGCAGCGGCTCTCTTTTGTCAGTGTCGACGCGCGCGGGACGGATGGCTGGGCCGAACTTGCTGGCAAGGTCCGCAAAGACGTAGTTCAGGCTTTCTATTTTTCCGTCGGGCCGGGGCTCTTTGGTGATATCGCCACGCGGCTGCACGAATACGAGATTGCGGGCTCGGACTCGCGCATCGTGGTCGAGAAGCCGTTTGGACGGGACCTAGAG
>JABDPP010000342.1 GCA_013042765.1 Litoreibacter sp. | reverse complement strand
GGCGGTGAACGTGCGGGCGGCTTATTTTCTCGCTCAGCATGCCGCGCGTGGTATGATCGCGCGTGGCGGCGGATCGATTATCCAGATTTCCAGCCAGATGGGGCTCGCCGGTGGGCCTGAGCGGGCGGTCTATTGCGGCTCCAAGCATGCGGTCGAGGGGTTTAACAAGGCGATGGCGATCGAACTCGGACCCGAGAGTATCCGTGTCAATACGATCTGCCCGACCTTCATTCGGACGCCCCTTACCGAGAGCACGTTGAGCGACCCAGAAAAACGAGCCTGGATCGAGGACAAGATTAAGCTGCCGCGTCTGGGCCGCGTCGAAGATATCATGGGTTGCGTGGTCTATCTGGCCTCGGATGCATCCGCGCTGGTGACCGGAACGGCGCTTCTGGTCGACGGTGGCTGGACGGCAGATTGACGGAGGCATAGCACAGCATGATTTTCTCATCTGACCGTGCGATCTTATCGTCATTTCGGCTGTTTGACATTTTCGCAAATCCGGATTGGCCTTCCAAATTACTGCGTAAATTCAATGAATGTTTCCAATATAGAGACAATAATTATACTTTTCGAACATTATCGGTTAAATTGGAGATAACCCGTGACTGAACCTCTGATCCTTCTGCCGGCGATGATGTGTGACGCGCGCCTCTTCGGTTCGCAGATGGTTGAGCTTGGCAAAACCCGGGCGCTGCACCTGCCCCCCATTGGCGGACACGAGACAGTAGAGGCGATAGCGTCTGAGATTCTCGCTGGCGCGCCGGATCGCTTTGCGTTGGCGGGGGCAGGTTTCGGAGGCATGGTCGCGCTCGAGGTGACCCGTCAGGATCCCGAGCGCGTCACCCGCCTTGCCCTGCTTGATACGATCGCACAAGCCGAGCTTCCGGCGATTGCGGCGAACCGGGATCCGCAGATCGCCCGGGTCATGGCGGGCTTGCTGCCAGAGGTGATCCGCGAAGACATCACGCCCGAGGATCTTGCGCCGGGGCCGCACCGGCAGGCCGTTCTGGACCTTGTTCTGCGGATGGCGCTGGATCAGGGGGAGGGTGTCTACCTGCGGCAGTCCCGTGCCATGCAGCGCAGGCCGGACCAGCAGGCTACGTTAAGGCGGCTGAAAGTGCCGACACTCATCCTGTGCGGGGCACATGATCGGGTCTATCCGTTGCCGCGACACAGGTTCTTGGCGGAGATGATTGAAACGGCATCGCTTCATGTCGTGGCCGGGGCAGGGCATTTCCCCACGCTTGAACAGCCCGAAGACACGACACATGCCCTGATTGACTGGCTAGAGCGATAGCTAAGCCTAGGGTTCAGTCAGAAAGTGAAATGATTTGAGAGGCTTACCCAGCCTTCACCAGCTTGGGTTTTCTCGCTTGCGGCTTGACGCGCGGGTTCGCATCGATGAAATCCAGAACAAGCGGACGGATATTGTTGCGCCAGCTCTTGCCCGCGAAAATGCCGTAGTGACCGGCGCCCGGCTCCACGTGGCTGGCCTTCTTCTCTTCAGGCAAACCGGTCAAAAGATCCAGCGCCGCGATGCACTGGCCCGGAGCGGAGATATCGTCATGCGTGCCCTCGACGGTCTTCACTGCGACGGTTGAAATGCTGGCAATATCGACCACGCGGCCCGCAACCACGAACTTATTGTCCGCGATCTCGCGGTTCTTGAAGATCCGCTCTACGGTGGACAGGTAGAACTCGGCCGTCATATCCATCACCGCCAGATATTCGTCATAAAAGCGGTTGTGGTGGTCGTAATCGGTGGCGTCGCCCTTGGCTGTGCGCATGATCTGTTCGGAGAAGGCGCGGGAGTGGCGATCGCTGTTCATCGACACGAAAGAGGCAAGCTGAAGCAGTCCGGGATAGACCATGCGGCCGACGCCTTCATACTTGAAGCCTACACGCTGGATCGCGGTTTCCTCCAACTGGCCCATGGTGATACGGCGTCCGAAATCGGTGACGTCGGTTGCGGCAGCGTCCGGGTCGATCGGGCCGCCGATCAGGGTCAGGGACGCAGGCTGCGCGTCGGGATCCTCGGCCGCCAGGTAGGCGGTGGCCGCAAGCGCCAGCGGGGCCGGCTGACAGATCGCGATCACATGGGTGTCAGGGCCGAGTTCACGCATAAAATCAACGAGGTAGAGGGTGTAATCCTCGATGTCGAACTTACCGTCGCTGACCGGAATATTGCGCGCGTTATGCCAGTCTGTGATGTAGACCTCGGCATCGGGCAGAAGGCTTGCCACCGTGGAGCGCAGCAATGTCGAATAGTGCCCGGACATCGGGGCCACCAGAAGGATCTTGCGGGACTTTTCCGGACGATCAAGAACCGAGAAATGAATAAGGTCGCCAAACGGCTTCTCGACGATCTGGTTCACGTTAACGAGGTGATCCCGCCCGTCCTCACCCACCACGGAGTGGATATTCCAGTCCGGTTTCACCACCATGCGGCCGAAGGCGCGCTCAGTGACGTCGCCCCAGGCGGACAACATACGAAACATCGGGTTGGGTGTCATGGCGACCATCGGATGCGATCCCAGGGCTTTGGCGGTAGCGCCAAGCCATTGGTTCGTCAAACGCATGGATTCCATCAAGTCGTAGGTTGCCATATACTTCACAGGGCGCTCCTTCTGCGGGTATGATTCCCGCTACGTCAATTCGTCGCTTTGCCCCCCGACTCAAGCGCCGCTATTTCGCAGTTGCAGAAAACATATGATGGAACCGTTTAGATGACAACCGATACTGAAATGGCGGATGATCAACTCTCCGCGGAGAAACTTGAACGGTTACAGGCCAACATGGCCCGCATTGATGACCTCTCGAAACGGCTGATGGCCGCGTTGAGCCATAAAA
>JABDPP010000004.1 GCA_013042765.1 Litoreibacter sp. | reverse complement strand
AGCCGCGCGCCCCGATGTGCGCGGCTGCTTTCTATACTCAGAGCTCCCCCACCAAGGTGGACGGCATGAGAGCCTTCCCGTTTGAAATCTTCTTGCGTGATTCCGGTGCAGGGCAACCTGCCGCGGTAGCGAGGCACAATCAGCAGGTCGGAACTGTCGCAAAGCTCTTGGATGGTCTCGGGCGGTAGATCTTTCGCAGCATCAAAACGTAAGCTCTTGTTCTGAAGAGAGAACGCGAACGCGTTGGCTTTCAGGTCTCCACGCTGAAACGCCCCGGCCTGATCTTTTCCATCCCCGTCATTCTCCAGCCAGACCCGGGCCGCGAACCCGTCACCCTTCGGCTTATTCAGGATCCGCCCCTCGGGGGTCATCACGCCGATGAGACGTCCGGTTTCAGCGACCAGGACCGCGGGACGTTCAGTTTGTGCCCAGAGGCCAAACCCGAAGGCGATGACAAGCACCCCGGCGATGCGACCAAATCCCTGCCACAGGCACAGGACCAGCCCGCCGAGCGCGATCAGGGGCAGAGCCACGGGCCCCGGTGCAGGCACATGGCGGATCGCGCCATCGAAACCGGCAACGGTCTCAGCAACAAACAGGATCCAGTCGAGCCCGAACCCCATAATGCCGAGGCCAATCCAGTCGAGGCCAAGGGGATATAAGCAAGCCGCCAACAGCGCCCCGGGCATGACCAGCAGCCCCATGACAGGCACGCTGAGCAGGTTGGCCGGCAGACCATACTGGGCAATCTGGTTGAAATGGGCGGCCCCGAAGGGCGCCGTTGCGGCCCCCGCCACGGCCGAGGAGATGACCAGCGTCAGCACCGGCCGCATCCAACGGCGAACCCCGGTCTGGCCGTGCATCGACAGCCAACCGCTGTCCCGCAACGCGGCAAACACCGCCACAAGCGCGGTGGTGGCGGCAAAGGACATCTGGAACCCCGGCCCCAGCAGGCTGTCGGGCGACAGGATCAGGACGATCAGCCCTGCCACAGCGACCGCACGGAGCGTCACGGCACGCCGCTCCAACCAGATGGCGATCAGCATCACGGCAACCATCACGAAGGCGCGTTGGGTCGCGACATTGGCGCCCGAGAGGCCCAGATAGGCAAGCGCCCCCAAGAGAGCCACAAGCGCCGCGGCCTTCTTGGTGTCAAACCGCAGGGCCAGCGCCGGGATCAGTGCGGAGCCAAACCGTACCGCCGCGAAGATCACACCCGTGAGCAAACCCATATGCAGCCCCGAGATCGCCAGCAGGTGCGCGAGGTTGGAGGCGCGCAGGGCCGCCACCGCATCCGCGTCCAGATCGGATCGGTCACCGGTCAGGATCGCGGCGGCAAAGGGCCCCGCACGCCCGTCGACCCTCGCTTTAAGACCGCTCCCTATCGCTCTGCACAGGCGATATAATCCCAACTTGAACCCATCCCGCCCGGGCGGCTGCAAGACCAACACAGGCGTGCGGGTGTAGCCCACTGCGCCCAACTGGTCGAACCACGCTTTGCGCTGGAAATCGAACCCGCCGGGTTCTGCCGGGCCGGAAGGCGGGGCAAGGTGGCCGGTCATGATCACGGTCAATCCGGGCTTGGCGTCGAGGTAGCGTTGGTCGCCATGCAGGGAGACGCGCACCCGCTGCGGCGTTTCATCTGGCGCAATCCGGTCGAGGACCACCCGGTCGAGCGTCAGGCGCAGCTTGTCGGAGGCCGAGCGGTCAATGGCTACGATCCGGCCTTCAATCGGGCCGTAAAAGCGGAAATCCAACACCGGGGTCGCACTCAGATGAGCCTGGACCCCGGCCCAGAGGGCCCCAAGACACAGAAGCATCACCGCGCAGGCCGGCGGGCTGCCCGTGACCTGGTCGCGCCACCAATGGATCGCGGCCAGCAGCCCCAGCAGACCGACCAGTGCATAGTCCAGGGCAGATGGCTCAAAACGGAGCGCAAAGTAGAGCCCACTCCCGGCCCCGAAACAGACCGGCACCCAAGGGAAGAGCAGCCCGTACTGCGCGTCGAAAATTCCGCTTGGGTGCAGGGCGATACGCCGTGCGGCCCGTTGGAGCGCGGCTACTCTTGTTTCCATCGGAATGATTGCCTAAACACCCCGGACGCATATCCGAATATTGGTTTCCAGAAAGTTAATCCGCCATGTCTGCTGCGCCTTCCCAGCCTCCTGTCGTGACCCGCTTCGCGCCGTCTCCGACCGGTTATCTTCACATCGGCGGGGCGCGGACCGCGCTGTTCAACTGGCTTTATGCACGCGGGCGTGGCGGGAAGTTCCTGCTGCGCATCGAAGACACGGACCGCGAACGCTCCACGCCGGAGGCGACCGCGGCTATCCTGGACGGATTGAGCTGGCTCGGGCTCGACTGGGACGGCGATGCGGTCAGCCAGCATGCGGGGTTAGCGCGCCATGCCGAGGTTGCTGGCCAGATGCTGGAAGCCGGCACCGCCTATAAGTGTTTTTCCACGCAAGACGAGATCACCGCATTTCGCGAGGCAGCCCGCGCCGAGGGTCGTTCGACCCTGTTCCGTTCACCCTGGCGCGACGTGGCACCCGAGGATCATCCCGACGCGCTTTTCGTGGTTCGAGTGAAAGCCCCCCAGACTGGCCAGACGGTGATTGCCGATGCCGTGCAGGGCGAAGTGACATGGGCCAATGACCAGCTCGATGACATGGTCCTGTTACGCTCCGATGGCACACCGACCTACATGCTGGCCGTTGTTGTCGATGACCACGATATGGGCGTGACCCATGTGATCAGGGGCGATGATCACCTTGCCAACGCCGCGCGCCAGTCGCTGATCTACACCGCGATGGGCTGGGACCTGCCGGTCTTTGCCCATATTCCGCTGATCCACGGCCCCGACGGCAAAAAACTGTCCAAGCGGCACGGCGCTCTGGGGATCGAGGAATACCGCGCCTTGGGCTACACGCCCGCCGGCCTGCGCAACTACCTGGCCCGGCTGGGCTGGAGCCACGGCGATGACGAGGTCTTTTCCACCGAGCAAGCGCTGGACTGGTTCGATCTGGACGGGATCGGCAAGGCCCCTGCCCGGCTCGACTTCAAGAAAATGGACAATATCAACGGCCGCCAGATCGCCATGGCCG
>JABDPP010000334.1 GCA_013042765.1 Litoreibacter sp. | reverse complement strand
CGCCAACGATGACCGAAGAACTCAACCAGCTGCAATTGATCACCGGGCTGATCGGAGGTCTCGCCCTGTTCCTGTTTGGGATGGAGACACTGACACGCGCGCTGAAGCAAGTCGCGGGGGCGTCTCTCAAGTCGATCCTGGCGCGCATGACGGGCAACCGCTTTCTCGGCGTGATCGCAGGCGCATCCGTCACTGCTATCATTCAGTCATCTTCGATTACGACAGTGCTGATGGTCGGATTCATCTCGGCGGGGCTGATGACGACTGCTCAAAGCGTGGGTGTGATCCTTGGGGCAAATATTGGCACCACCATCACCGCGCAAATCCTCGCTTTCAATGTTAGCGCACTGGCGTTGCCCGTGCTGTCCGTTGGTTTTTTGGTTTCATTTGTCGCCCGCCGAAAGGCGACCCGGGAATATGGTCGGGTCATTCTGGGCATCGGTATGGTGTTCTTCGGCATGGCCATCATGAGCGATGCTATGGCGCCACTGCGAAGCTATGACCCGTTTCTGACCTTCATGGTTTCACTCGAAAACGTCCTGTTGGCGGCTCTTGTCGGCGCGGGTTTCACGGCCCTTGTGCAATCCTCCTCGGCGACAACCGGAATTCTGATCGTGATCGCGGGGCAGGGGTTGATCGCGCTGGAGCCGGCCGTGGCGATGGCGCTTGGTGCAAATATTGGCACCTGCGTAACGGCGCTTCTGGCCTCGATTGGTAACCCTCGAGAGGCCGTGCGCGCGGCGCTGATCCACACGCTGTTTAATGTTGCGGGCGTTTTGATCTGGATCGGCTTGGTAGAGGAACTGGCTACGATCGCCCGCGTGATAACGCCTGGGGATAGCGCATCGAACGGTGCCAGCATTCCCCGTCAGCTCGCCAATGTTCATACGTTTTTCAATGTTGCCAACGCTCTAATCTTCCTTGGCTTTACAACCCAGATAAATCGCCTTGTCGAGTGGCTGGTGCCCGACAGGATGGTCGCGTTGGAACCGGAATTCGCGGCAAAACACCTTGATCCCAAATTTCTTGATGTACCTGCAATCGCGATCGATGCCGTCCGACTCGAAATCCTGCATCTGGGTGCGCTCGTGCGTGACCTGCTTGACGCCGCGGTGCCGACCGTTACGTCCGGAAGCCTGCTGGATATTGAGCGGCTCCACGTTATGGATCGTTCTGTCGATCTGCTGCACCGGGATATCATCGGATACATGCGAAAAATCAGCTTGAGCAGCTTGCCCACGGATCAATCCAAGCTGCTTTTGGGCCTGATTAGGATTGCAGACGATATGGAGCATATCGGGGATCTTATCGCCACCAACCTCGTCACAACTGCGCGCCAAAGGATCGAAGAAAACATCCTCATCAGCTCCGCGACTGCGGACGTGATTGCGGGCGTTCATAGGGAGGTGCTCAAAGCTCTGGATGAAGCACTCCGGGCTATGGACATGCAGGATCCGAATGTTGCGGCCGAGATGCGCCAGATGAAGGCCGATTTCTCAGCGCTTGTTGAAGGTGTTGCCGGCCATCAGGCTGACCGCCTGCGCGCGCCGGAGCCAAAACGCCTGCATACCTATTCCTGCGAGATCGCGCTAACCCAGACATTTGACGATATCTTTAAGATTATCCGCCGCGTTGGGCGCACAGAAATTGCCTTGTTTGGAAAGTCGGCTAATCACGTGGCCTGACGAAGCAGGCCCTGAGAGCGGGGCACTACTCCGTATGGGCGCGGAGGGCTGTGAACTTGTTCTGAAGGTGTTGGTTCAGCAATTCACCGAGGAGGGGCCCGTCGCGCGACTCGAGTGCAACGATCATCACTTTGTGCTCTTCAACCGCCTGTTGCCAACGCGCTGGTGAGATATTGGCGAGGAACCGAGCCCGTTTCATCCGCGATGATAGAATCCGATAATTCTGGCTCAGAACTTCGTTGTCGGCCGCGCTCAGAATACTGTCGTGGATGTCCTGGTTGGAGTTGAAATAGGACTGACGGTCACGCTCTTCGAAATGCCGCACCATGTCGTTGTGGCTTTTTCGAATTCCTGCAATCTGCTCATCGGTTGCCTTCAGACAGGCAAGCTCGCCGGCCAGACGCTCAAGTGCTCCGATCACCGGGAAGGTCGCCTCTAGCTCTTCCATTGTGACTGAGGAGACCCAAGCCCCACGATTGGGCTCCAGAACCGCCATCCCTTCATTTGCCAGCACCTTCAGGGCTTCGCGCATCGGGGTGCGGGACACGCCGAAACTCTCGCAAAGTTGCTTTTCCGGGATCTTAGTGCCTGGCTCAAGCGAGCCGTCCACGATGAGTTCGCGAATACGTTCCACGATTTCTTCGTGAAGCGTCGGGCGTGAGATCGGATTTGTCAGGTTCATGTCACTGTCCCTTTCCAGTGAGTGCCATGTCGAGCACGCGGGCCACGTGAATGGCGTCGCGCTGTGCGCCGTCGCTGATCTGGTGCCGACAGGAGGTCCCGTCCGCAACCACGATCGTGTCTTTGTCAGCCTCTCTGACCGCAGGCAGGAGATCCCGCTCCGCCATCTTCAGCGAAACGTCGATAGTGTCGCTTCCGTAGCCAAATGCACCTGCCATACCGCAGCAGCTGGTCTCGACCGTCTTGATCTCGGCATCGGGGATCATGGCAAGTGTCTTCTGAACCGCAGACATCACATTATGAGCCTTCTGGTGGCAGTGGCCGTGGAGCAGGATGGGTTTGAACAGCCCCTTGAGCGGCAGTTCTACTTCTTCCTGGACCAGGAACTCTTCCAGCATCAGCGCATTTTCAGCGACAACTTGCGCGTCGTTGCCAGGAACAAGCGCCGGGATCTCGTCACGCAGGGTCAGCAGGGAAGAGGGTTCCAGCCCGATGATCGGAACGCCTGTTTCCGCATATGGAAGAAGTGCTTTCAGCAATCTCCTAGCTTCGGTCCGCGCCTGATCCACGAGGCCTACCGCAAGAAGCGTGCGCCCGCAATCCAGAGGCCGGTCGCCCGGCGTCGGGCGCGCAACAGCCA
>JABDPP010000330.1 GCA_013042765.1 Litoreibacter sp. | reverse complement strand
CTGGTATTCTTTGTCCGTAAGTGTCAGCGCCGGGGCGACCGTAATCGAGTCGCCGGTATGCACGCCCATCGGGTCGACGTTCTCGATCGCGCAGACGATGATCGCGTTGTCCGCCTTGTCGCGGACGACCTCCATCTCGTATTCCTTCCAGCCCAGAAGGCTCTCGTCGATCAGGATCTGGTTGACCGGGGAGGCGTCGAGGCCGGATTTGCAGAAATGCTCGTAATCGTCGCGGTTATACGCCACGCCGCCGCCGGTGCCGCCCAGTGTAAAGGCCGGCCGGATAATAGCGGGCAGACCGACATAATCGATCGCGTCCATGCATTCCTGCATGTTGTTGGCGATGGTGGCCTTGGGGTTTTCCAGCCCGAGCCGGTCCATCGCTTCGCGGAACAGCTTGCGGTCCTCGGCCATTTCGATGGCGTCGCGCTTGGCGCCGATCATCTCGACCCCGTACTTGTCCAGAACGCCCATCTCCTCAAGCGCCAGCGACGTGTTCAGACCGGTCTGGCCGCCCATGGTTGGCAGCAGCGCATCCGGGCGCTCCTTTTCGATGATCTTGGCAACGATCTCTGGCGTGATCGGCTCGATATAGGTCGCATCGGCCATGTCCGGGTCGGTCATGATCGTGGCCGGGTTCGAGTTTACGAGGATAACGCGGTAGCCCTCTTCGCGCAGCGCCTTGCAGGCCTGAGCTCCGGAATAGTCAAATTCGCAGGCTTGTCCGATGACGATAGGTCCCGCGCCAATGATCATAATCGACTGAATGTCGGTTCTTTTTGGCATGGCAGCGCCCCAATCCTATCCAAATTAGCGCGTGTCTAAGGGGAGGAGCGCAAGCGTGCAAGGGGGATGGGGTTTCTTTTTTTGCACGCGCCACCGTGCAAGCCGGAGGGATGCCTCCGGCGGGGATATTTTCGGAGAAATGAAAGCGCGGGGCCGGTCCGGCCGGGCCTATTCGGCGGCGCGGATCGGGACGAGTTTTTCTTCCTCGCCACGGTAGAGATAGTCGCGACAGACCGGGACGGTATCCTGATGCTTGGCGAGCTGCAGATGGAACAGCACATGCGGCATGTCCGACATCGAAAGCTCCGAGGCGATCAGGTAATAGCGCCACATCCGGATGAAGCGTTCGTCGTAGCCCATGGCGCGGACCTGGTCGAGATTGGCCTCATAGCGGTTGAGCCATTCGTTCAGGGTGCGGTCGTAATGGGTGCGCCAGACCTCGATATCGGCTTGCTGCAACCCGGTTTTTTCGACCTCGTGCAGCACTTCCGACATGGCGGGCGTATAGCCGCCGGGGAAGATATATTTCTGGAACCACGGGCTGAGATTGCCCGGCGGCGAGACCCGTCCGATGAAGTGGATCAGGGCAATGCCGTCATCGGCGAGGTTCTTGTCGATCTGGTTGAAATAAGTGGCGTATTGCGGCTGGCCGACATGTTCCAGCATCCCCACGGAGACGATCCGGTCAAAGGTCTCGTCCACATTGCGGTAATCGGTCAGGCGGAACTCGACCTTGTCTGCGACGCCGGCTTCCTCGGCGCGGATCCGCGCTGCTTTGAGTTGTTCCTCCGAAAGGGTCACACCCACCACATGGGCGCCGTACTCCTTGGCCAGCGTGATCGCGAGCCCGCCCCAGCCGGACCCGATATCGAGCACCCGCATACCCGGCTCAATCAGCAGCTTCCCGGCGATGTGGCGCTTCTTGTTGATCTGGGCCTGTTCCAGCGTTTCGTCATTTTCGCGGAAATATGCGCAGGTATATTGCCGGTCCTCATCGAGAAACAGGTAATAGAAATCGGTCGAGATGTCGTAGTGATGTGCCGCGTTCTGCTTGGCAGTCTTGCGCGGGATCCACTGGTCCCAGCGCCGTTTTGCAATTCGCAGCGCTTTGATCATCTTCTGCCACCGGGGCATATTGCCCTCTTCGTGGTTGGCGATCAGCAGGGCCAGAAGGCCGCGCACATTGTCGTCCTCGATGACCAGCGTGCCGTCCATATAGGCCTCGCCCACGGCAAGCTCCGGATTCCGCACGAGCTTGAAGGGCAGGCCCCGCGATTTCAGCGTGACCACAGCCTGTGGTTTCGTCCCATCGCCAAAGCGCCATTCGTCGCCATTCGGCATGTTTAGAACCAGCGTGCCCTTTTTCACGAGCTTGCTGATCATCGTCAAAAACAGTTTGTCCCACATGGACGATAGTTCCCCTTACGTGCACAAAATACCACACGTTTTGCCCCTCTTCCTGTCAGACTATCGAACGCGACCTGAGTGACAAGGACCAGTTTTCCTTACCTTTACAAATAAAAGCATTTGTTTGCCATGGGTTACAGTGCGGAATGAGGCGGATTTCCGCTCAAACGCGATTGGAGGGTCCAAAAAATCCCCCAACGAGTCCTTTGAGTCACATCTGCACGGGAGGGCGGAAGCTGCCATTTGACGCGGCCCTAAAGCGCCGTGTGGGCAGGCTGTTGCGGCAGGTTCTCTTGACTTCCGGCGCGCGCGCATGTGTATCGGGCCAAACTTGTTTCCCGAGGGACCGATCCATGCATGCTTTTCGAAGCCATACCTGCTCTGAACTGAACAAAGCCCATGTAGGCGACACCGTGCGCCTGTCCGGTTGGGTGCACCGCGTGCGCGATCACGGCGGCATTCTGTTCATCGATCTGCGTGACCATTATGGCGTGACGCAGGTGCTGGCCGATCCCGACAGCCCGGTCTTTTCCGAGGTTGAGAAGGTACGCTCGGAATGGTGCATCCGCATCGACGGCACCGTGAAGGCCCGCGACGAAAGCCTTGTGAACCCGAAGATCCCGACCGGCGAGGTCGAGGTTTTCGTGCGCGATATCGAGATCCTCGGTGCGGCTGACGAATTGCCACTTATGGTGTTTGGCGATCAGGAATATCCCGAAGAGACCCGCCTGCGGTATCGCTTCCTCGACCTGCGTCGGGAAAAACTGCAGGAGAACATGAAGCTGCGTTCGGACGTGGTGGCCTCGATCCGCAAGCGGATGTGGGATCTCGAGTTCCGCGAGTTCCAGACCCCGATCATCACAGCGTCGAGCCCGGAAGGCGCGCGCGATTTCCTCGTGCCCTCGCGCCTGCATCCGGGAAAGTTCTACGCTCTGCCGCAGGCCCCACAGCAGTTCAAGCAGCTGCTTATGGTCTCGGGCTTCGACAAGTATTTCCAGATCGCGCCATGTTTCCGCGACGAGGACCCGCGCGCCGACCGCTCGCCCACCGATTTCTACCAGCTTGATCTGGAGATGTCCTTTGTCGAGCAGCAGGATGTGTTCGACACGATCCAGCCGGTGATCGAAGGTGTCTTCGAGGAGTTTGGCGGCGGGCATACGGTCGATAAGGTCTGGCCCCATATCAGCTTCCGCGACTCGATGCTATGGTATGGCACCGACAAGCCCGACCTGCGTAACCCGATCAAGATGCAGGAAGTCAGCGAACATTTCCGCGGTTCCGGTTTCGCGATTTTCGCCAAGATCCTCGAACATGAAGGCACCCAGATCCGCGCGATCCCCGCGAAAGGTGGCGGCAGCCGGAAATTCTGCGACCGGATGAATGCCTTTGCCCAGAAAGAAGGGCTTCCCGGCATGGGCTACATCTTCTGGCGCGACGGTGCTGACGGCATGGAAGCCGCCGGACCGCTGGCCAAGAATATCGGGCCGGAACGGACCGAGGCGATCCGTCTGCAATTGGGCCTTGGCAAAGGCGATGCGGCGTTCTTCCTCGGTGGCAAGCCCGCCTCCTTCGAAGGGGTGGCCGGCCGCGCCCGGGTCGAGATTGGCAACGAACTTGGCCTGACCGAACAGAACCGCTTTGCTTTCGCCTGGGTCGTGGATTTCCCGATGTACGAGGCGGACGAGGAAACCGGCAAGATCGACTTTTCTCACAACCCGTTTTCCATGCCGCAAGGCGGGATGGAGACGCTGGAGGGCGATCCGCTCGAGGTGCTCGGCTATCAGTATGATCTGGCCTGCAACGGTTACGAGCTGATTTCGGGGGCGATCCGGAACCACAAGCCGGAGATCATGTTCAAGGCGTTTGGTCTTGCGGGGTACGGTGAGGACGAGGTGCGCAAGCGCTTCGGCGGCATGGTCAACGCGTTCCAGTACGGCGCGCCGCCCCACGGGGGCTGTGCGGCTGGCATCGACCGGATCGTGATGTTGCTGGCCGATGAAGCCAATATTCGCGAGGTTATCCTGTTCCCGATGAACCAGCGTGCCGAGGACCTGATGATGTCGGCCCCCAGCGACCCAACCAGCGATCAGCTGATGGAACTGGGCCTGCGGGTGATCCCGCAGGACTAGGGAAACTCAAGGCAGTTGCCCGGCGCGCGCGGGCGCATGCTCCGGGCAGCGCGATCACCAATCGGCGGCGATCTCCTGTTCGGTGATCTGTGTCTCAATCTCTTGGGTCAGATCTTCGGTGCCGTCGACAACCAGCACGCTTGCGCCCAGAGCGAGGGCCATAACGGCTGCGGTCAACACGGTGAAATCCACGACGGATGCACCATCTTCTGCGCGCAGAAACTGCGCGATATACAAGATACTCATTCACTCATTCCTACTTTTACACGTACAAATTAAGCATTTGACAGGATGAGAATGCACGGAGAAAACGTCATTTCTCTGTCAAAATGCGAGTTTTACCTTGGCTATGGCGTCATCTGCGCGACAGTTGCGCGGCCTGTACCGCAGCATTGTAAGGTTAGGGGCAACAAAGAATGAATGAGACGCCTATTAGGCCCGATTTGAGAAATTGGACGCCACCGCCCCGTCCGGGGGAGACGCGCCTCGAAGGTCGGTTTTGCCGCCTCGAATCACTCGATCCGGGTCGTCATGCCGCGCAATTGCACGCGGCCAACCGGGCAGATGACGCGATCTGGGACTATCTTCCCTACGGTCCGTTTGAGCGCGCGGAAGACTATCGCGACTGGGCGGGCTGGGCCGCGGCGCAGAGCGATCCAAAGTTTTTCGCGATCCGCGTTCTGGAGACGGATCTGGTCTGTGGCGTGGCCAGTTTCCTGCGGATCAAGCCCGAGGCCGGCTCGATCGAAGTGGGCCATATCAACCTCGCGCCGGTCCTGCAGCGCAGTGCGGCTGCGACCGAAGCGATCTACCTGATGATGAAATGGGCGTTTGAGAACGGCTACCGGCGGTTCGAGTGGAAATGCGATGCCAGCAATCTCGGCTCACGCCGTGCGGCGCAGCGCTTCGGGTTTAGTTACGAGGGCGTCTTCCGGCAGGCCACCATCGTGAAGGGGCGCAACCGCGATACCGCGTGGTTTGCCTGCATCGATGCGGAATGGCCACGTCTGCAGACGGCGCTCGAGACCTGGTTGGCGCCGGAGAATTTCGATGCCAATGGCCATCAGCGCCAGAGCCTCGCCACCCTGACGGCCCCGATCCGCGTCAGCGCGGACCCGGCTCTGGAGGGCGCGACCCCGACCCGGCCCTAGCGCGATCTTTTCTTATACCAGCTCCGCCGTGCGCAGCCGCGTGCGGATCACGTCCCGCACCTTCTCGATCGCTGCGGGCAGACCGCGTTCCTGAGCAAAGGCGCGGGTCAGCCGGGCGGAGGCAGTTTTCAACGCCTCGTCGCCGGACAAGCGCGCCAGACCCTGCAGGAAGGGTGCCACATAGGGCAGGGTGTCCGCCCCGCTCTGCAGCAGCGCGTCGATATGGGACAGATCCTCGTTCAGGGCCAGCGTATCGGGCTCCACTGCGTCGTCGCTCAGCACGCGGGGTCCGGAGGGCTGCATGTCGGCAGGCAGATGCGCAAGGATAGCCTGCTGGAAGACCGAGACGGAGGCGATGGGCTTGGGCAGGAAATCATCGGCACCGGCCGCCAGCGCGGCATCCTCGAGCCCCTCGCCATCGGCGCCGCTGCAGGCCAGCAGCACCGGTCGCTGTCCCGGATCCTGCTGGGCAAACTCCTCGATCAACTCGATCCCAGAGCCGTCCGGCAGGCCAAGATCAACGATCACAACGGCGGGGCGGTAGACCTTCAGGTGGCGGTGCGCCGCGCCGAGGCTGTCGGCCCTTCGGATCCGCGCACCTGATCGAATACATAAGAGCCGCAGCGCTTCCGAGGCGAAGCGGCTGTCTTCGACCACCAGCACGGTCAGGCCCAGCAGCGGGCGCACGGCGGTGGCTTTGACATTCATGGCGAGATATCCAAGTTCCTCTGGCATCCGTGATCCTCCATCAACAGGAAACGAGTCGGTCCTGGCCTTCAGTCTTGCGCCAAGTTGCCTAACAGAACGTGAAGGCCCCCGCCTTTTTCGCCGGCTTCCGCGAACCCGCGACGCAGGAGCGGGCCATGCGAGTCCGAGCCCAGATCACTGCTGCGTGAAAGCCCTGCGCCTGCGTCCATCCTGCACTTGCAGCGGGGCCGGGGGCGGACCATAACCGGGTCAGAACAGGCCAAACGCAGGCTTAAGGAGCAAAGCAGATGATCGGTCGACTAAACCACGTGGCCATCGCCGTCCCGGATCTGGAGGCGGCCAGCGCGCAATATAGCGAAACCCTCGGTGCCAAGGTCGGCGCCCCGCAGCCCGAGCCCGATCACGGCGTGACCGTCGTCTTCATCGAACTGCCCAACACCAAGATCGAACTGCTGCACCCGCTGGGCGAAGACAGCCCGATCAACGGGTTTCTGGAGAAGAACCCCTCGGGCGGCATTCACCATATCTGCTACGAGGTCGATGACATCCTTGCCGCGCGCGACCGCCTGCAAGCCGCAGGGGCCCGGGTACTGGGATCTGGAGAGCCTAAGATCGGCGCCCATGGTAAGCCGGTCCTGTTCCTCCACCCCAAGGACTTCACCGGAACTCTTGTTGAGCTGGAGCAAGCCTGATGGCACTTACATCCGCCTTTGTCGTTTATGCCGTGCTCTGGTTTCTCGTGCTGTTCTGCGTGCTGCCCTACCGGATGAAATCTCAGGGCGATGTCGGGGAGGTCGTGCCGGGCACACCCGCCTCCGCGCCGTCCGATCCGCAGATGAAGCGTAAGTTCAAGATCACGTCGATCACAGCCTTCGCCCTCTGGGTTCCGATCTGCCTTGGGATTGTCTACGGCTATATCAGCGCCGAGACGTTCAATCTCTACGACGTGTTCGGGCCGGGCGCGGAGTAACGCGCCTGTCAGCTCACCGGACGACTGAAACGCGCTAGGCCTGACCCGACGCGCGGTTCAGCCTGTGAAACAGATGTGTGAAGCTGGCGACGCCAAGGATCGGCACCAGCAGGTTGAGCACCGGTACCGTCAGGGGAATGGCCATCAGCGTGCCCGCAGCCCAGATCTGCCAGTGATATTGCCGCCGGAAGGCGCGCGCGCCCTTCTCACCAAGGCGTCTCTGGGCGACGAGCTGCGCATATTCGCGGCCCAGCATCAGCCCGTTCACGGCCCAGAAAATAAGTGGCGCGAAAGGTGCGAACAGCAGGTAGAGCACCAGTGCCACGAGGTTGACCCCGAGCAAAAGGCCCAGAAAACGCAGGCTGTCGCTGAGTGCGTCGACGAGGCCCAGACGCGCGACGGGCGGCTGCTCGGGATAATGCCGTGCCTCGACCGCATCGACGACCTCGTCGAGAAACAGCCCGGTGAAGGCGGAAGCCACCGGCACCATCAGAAAGACCGAGGCCACCAGCATGACCGGGATCACGGTCAGACTGAGAACGGAATCGATCCAGGTAATTTCACCGATCCAGGGTAGGGTGAAACTGTCGGGCAGGACAAAGCCGACACTCCATGAAAACAGCACCGTGAATCCAAAGAGCAGCCCCACCGTCAGCGCGATCCCGAGAAGCAGGACCCGGGTGAACCGCGGATCTCTGATCTGGGAGACCGCCCTGAGCGCATCCGTGAAGATGGCGAGGCTCATGCGCGCATCCGCGTGGTGATGGCGGCCAGATCTGGGCGGGGGCGTTCAGGCGGCACGGAGGTCTCTGAGCCCAGCTGGATGAAACCTGCCACGAACTCGTGATCTTTCAGGTCGAGGCCTTCGCTGAGAAAGCCCCGGTCGGTCGCGGTCCAGCCGGTCAGCCAGTTCGCGCCCCAGCCTGCGGCCAGCGCCGCGTTCAGCAGCGCCAGACAGGCGGCCCCGGCGCTCAGGGTCTGTTCGATCTCGGGGATCTTCTCGGAAGGTTTCGGCGAGGCGATCACCGCGACGCTCAGATGCGCCTGATCATACATCTGGCCGGCCTTCTCGATCTTCTCGGGGGCTAGCCCCAGTGCTTCGCCGCGGGTGCGGGCCAGCCCGGCAAGCCGTTCGAGGGCTGCGCGTTCGAGGACGACGAAGCGCCACGGCTCCAGCTTGCCGTGATCAGGTGTTCGCGCGGCGGCTGTCAGAAGCGTGTCGAGGGTCGCGTCATCGGGTACCGGCAGGGCGAGCGTCTTGCCCGGTCGCGAGCGGCGGGTCAGCAAGAAATCGAGTGCGGCTGGGTTTGGATCTGTCATGGTGGTCCCTTCTTACTCAAGGAACATGTCGGCCATGTCGCGCGCAAGTTCAAGCGCGCGCGCGTGGAATATCGCGCAGGCCGCCTCCGGCGGGGATATTTGTAGAGAAATGAAAGGGGCGGTGCCGGATCAGACCATGCCTGTGAGGTTGGCGTGAAGGCGCGTCGTTGCCGTCCTTAAACCTGCACGACAGCTACGTGAGTTCCTGACGAGATACCGGCAGAGGCCGGGCGCGATTTCGCCCAGACCAGCAGGCTCATCAGCACCACCAGCACCCCGAGGAGAAGCAGCACGCCCTTGATCATGCCTTCTTGGCGGTGGCTTTTTTGCGCGTGGTCGTCTTCTTTTTCGCAGGCGCTTTGCGGCGGGTGCCCTTCTTGGCGGCTTTTGCCGTGATCAGCTCTACCGCCATATCCATGGTCACATCGGCCGGCTCAGTTCCCTTGGGCAGGGTCGCGTTGACCTTTTCCCATTTGACATAAGGCCCGTAGCGCCCGTCCATCACGTTGACCGGGCCGCCGCTTTCGGGGTGTTCGCCCAATTCTTTCAAGGGCTTGGCCGCAGCGCCGCGGCCGCCATTGCGGCTGGCTTTCTTGGCC
>JABDPP010000320.1 GCA_013042765.1 Litoreibacter sp. | reverse complement strand
AGCCAAGGTCCAACGAGATCGGGGGTATCATGGGCGAGCTGACCTGTTTCAAGAGTTATGACGTGCGCGGCCAGCTGGGGGTCAATCTCGACGAGGAGATTGCCTACCGCATCGGGCGCGCTTTCGCGCAGGCGATGACCCCCGCCACGGTGGTTCTGGGGCGCGATATTCGCGACAGCTCGGCCGGGTTGCAGGCCGCGCTCAGCGACGGGTTGCGCGATGAAGGGGTCGATGTGATCGATCTCGGGCTGTGTGGGACCGAGGAGGTTTATTTCGCCACCGATCATTACGACGCGGATGGCGGGCTGATGGTCACCGCGTCGCATAATCCGATCGACTATAACGGCATCAAGATGGTGCGCAGTGGCGCCCGGCCGATCTCGGGCGAGGACGGTTTGGCAGAGATCCGCGCGCTGGCGGAGGCCGATGCGTTCGGTCCGGCCCGCAGCCCGCGCGGCACCGTGCGCGCCGAAGATCCGCGTGCGGCCTATGCGGCCCGGGTCGTGTCTTTCGTGGATCCCGGCGTCTTGCGGCCCCTGAAGATCCTTGTGAACGCCGGCAATGGCGTGGCCGGCCCGAGCTTTGACGTGATCGCAGAGGCGTTGAGCGACGCCGGCGTGCCGTTCACCTTCACCCGCCATCATCACGACCCGGACGGCACGTTCCCCAACGGCATTCCCAATCCGCTTCTGCCCGAAAACCGCGCCCAGACCGCTTCTCCGATCATCGAGGCGGGGGCCGATATGGGCGTGGCCTGGGACGGGGATTTCGACCGCTGCTTCTTCTTCGACGAGACCGGCGCCTTCATCGACGGGGAATATGTGGTGGCGCTTCTGGCCTCCGCCTTCCTGTCGAAGCATCCCGGCGACACGATTATCTACGACCCGCGGGTGATCTGGTCGACGCTTGATGCGATTGCCACCGGCGGCGGCGTGGCCGAGCCCTCGCGCGTCGGCCATTCCTTCATCAAGGCGAAAATGCGCAAGCTCGACGCGGTCTATGGCGGCGAGATGTCGGCACATCACTATTTCCGCGATTTCATGTATTGCGACAGCGGCATGATCCCGTGGCTGCTGGTGGCCGAGCTGATGTCGCGCACAGGCCAACCGCTCTCCACGCTGGTGGCCGAGATGCGCGCGCATTTCCCCTCCTCGGGCGAGATCAATTTCAAGGTGACCGATGCGGATGCCGCGGCCGCTGCGTTCGAAGCTGCCTACCTGGCGCAGGCCGAAGGCATCGACCGGATCGACGGGCTGAGCCTCGATTTCGGCACCTGGCGGGTCAATGTGCGCCAGTCCAACACCGAGCCGGTTCTGCGCCTCAATATCGAGACGCGCGGCGACAAGGACTTGTTGCAGGAAAAGGTCGAAGAGATCAGCGCCCTGATACGGTCGGTCTGAGCCGGGCTGCGTCTCAGGCCGTCATGCGGCGCGCCAGATCGATCATCCGGTTGGAAAAGCCCCATTCGTTGTCATACCAGCCGAAGACCCGCAGAAGCTGGCCCTCCGCGCCGCCGGTCACCGTGGTCTCGCCCCGCGCCATCACAACCGATTCCGGCCGCGCCCGCAGGTCCGAGGAGACCAGCGGCAGGTCACTGTAACCGATGATCGGCCCGGCGACCTGCCCGATTGCGTCATTGACCTGAGCGCTCGTGACCTGAGTGCGGGTCCGCACGGTCAGGTCCACGGCGGAGACGCTGGCGGTGGGCACACGGACCGAGGTGGCCGAGATCCGGCCTGCCAGATCGGGCAGCACCAGATCGGTCAGGTGCCCGGCCGAAGTGGTCGAGGGCACCATGGAGAGCGCGGCCGCACGCGAACGCGCCATGTCGCCGCGTGGTGCATCCACCGTGGGTTGCGAGCCGGTATAGCAATGGATCGTCGTCATATGACCGGTGACAATGCCGAACCGGTCATCGAGAAAACGCACCAGCGGCGCCAGCGCGTTTGTCGTGCACGAAGCGCAGGAGACTACGTCCTGCCCGCCCAGCATCGCGTCATTGGCGCCCAGAACGCAGGTCACATCGGCCGACGGGCACGGGCCGGAGATCAGCACCCGACGCCCACCTGCGCGCAACCCGCGCTCGGCAAATTCGCGGCTGTTCGACTTGCCGGTGCATTCCATCACTAGGTCAACGCCGCTCAGGTCGACGCCGCTGAGATCCGGGTTGTCGGTCAGCGGATAGGTCTTGCCATTGATTGTCAGGCTGGCCTCGCCATGGGACACCTCGCCCGGAAAAAGCCCGAAAACACTGTCATGGGCCAGCAGGTAGGCGCAGAGCTCCGGCCGCGCGATATCGTTCAGCGCGACAATCTCGAAGCCCTCTCCCGCCGGCGTGGTGGTCAGAAGGCGCAGGATAGAACGCCCGATCCGGCCCAGCCCGTTTATTGCGATCCGCGTGGTCATGGCTCTTGAGCCGGACGGCTCAGCCGTTCTCGCGTGCTTGCGCGACGAGGGAGCGGAGCTGATCGAGGTCAATCGCGCCCGGGACCAACTGCTCGCCCACCACGAAGGCTGGCGTGCCGTTGACACCAAGCCCCTGCGACAGCTCCTGGCTGAGCTGCAGATGCGCCACCACGTCAGGGGCTTCCATGTCGCGGCGCAGCTGATCGATATCAAGCCCCAGACCCTCGGCAACCTTCAGCGCAGACGCCGTGTTGGCACGACCGCGCCCTTCCATCATTGCCTTGTGGAATTCCGCGTATTTGCCCTGCTTGCGCACTGCGAGGCTAACCCGCGCCGCCTCGACGCTTGCATCGCCAAGGATCGGCCATTCGCGCATCACCACGCGCAGGTTCTTGTCCTCGGCAATCAGCGCCTCGACGCTGGGATGAACCCGGCGGCAATAACCGCAATTGTAGTCGAAGAACTCTACAAGGGTTACGTCGCCATCGGGATTGCCCAGAACCGGCGCGTTCGGATCGCGTTCCAGCGCCTCGCGCTGTGAGGTCATCGTCTGTGCTGCCTGCGCCTTCTGCGCCTCGGCATCGCGGGCACGCAGGATGTCGATCGCCTGCATGATCACTTCTGGGTTCTCGAGGATCGTGTCGAGCACCAGCTCGCGCACCCGGTCTTCGTCCATCGTGTCGGCCGTCGCGGCCAGGGGCGCTGTCAGGCCCAAAACGCAGATCAGTGCTGCAACAAAACGTCTCATCGCCGAAAGCTCCCTTAAACGAATTTGAGCAAACCCTTATCGTGGCACACCGTGATGTCAAACAGGTTCCTGATCACAGAGCGGTGAGGAACGGGCTTGTGTGTTGCGCTCAGTTGCGCGTTGTTTGATCTTGCAGCGCAATTGCCCGATCAGGACAGCCATGACCACACCCTTGCGCATATTGACCGCGATCCTCGCCACGGCCTTCTGGGCCGTGCTTTCGCATGCAGCGCTGGCGGCCAGTTCCGAGCCCTTTGCCTCGGATCGGATCAACGCGCGGTTTATCACGGCAGAACAAGGCATTGCACCGGACAGCACGGTTGTCTCGGCAGCGCTGGACATCGAACTGGCGGAGGGCTGGAAAACCTACTGGAAGGCCCCGGGCGAGGTCGGCTACCCGCCCGAGATCACTTGGTCGGACGCGCAAAACGTCGCCGATGTGGAACTGCTCTGGCCCGCGCCCACCCGCTTCGAGGCATTCGGGATCGAGAATTACGGCTATGCGGAGCGCGTCACATTTCCCCTCAGGGTCACGCTGGCGGAACCCGGCCAGCCGCTGCGGCTTGCGGGCACAGTCTCGCTGCTGGTCTGTGAAGAGCTTTGCGTGCCGGAACGTTTCGATCTGGCGCTCGCGCTGGAGGCTGGCAGCGGCATCGACATGGCCGATGCCGAGCTGATCTCGCAGGCCGCCGCAAAAGTGCCCGGTACGGGGCGCGCGGCCGGAATAACCCTTCAGGCGGTGCATCTGGGTGCGGACGCCCTGACTCTGACCGCCACCAGCGATACACCCTTCACCGCCCCGGCCGTGTTTCCCGACCTCGGGCTCGAAGCCGCCTTCGGCACACCTGATATTCGCCTGAACGAGAACCGCCGCAGCGCCTGGATCCGGCTCGACGTGCTCAACGCCAGCGACACGCTACCACCACTTGAGATTACACTGACCGACGGGCCGCGCGCAGCTCTCTTCCAGCCCGCGCTCTCCGCTGAAGCCCCCGCGCCGCCCTCTGCCGACGCTGCCGGTGCCTCGCTGCTCTGGATCATCGGGCTTGCGCTACTGGGCGGGCTGATCCTCAATATCATGCCCTGCGTGCTGCCGGTGCTGGCGATCAAGCTGACCTCCGCGCTCAAGGCCCATGACCAGAGCCCCGCGCGGATCCGTGGCGGTTTCGTGATGTCGGCGCTTGGCGTGGTCAGCTTCATGTGGGCGCTCGCCCTGATCCTGATCGCGCTGCGCTCCGGCGGGCTGCAGATTGGCTGGGGCATCCAGTTCCAGAACCCGGTCTTTCTTGCCCTGATGAGCGCCCTGATCGCGCTCTTTGCAGCCAATATGGCCGGGGTTTTCGAGATCACCCTGCCGCAGCGCTGGAACACGCGGCTGGCAGACGCTGACGGAAAGCCCGGTCTCTTGGGGGATTTCGCCACCGGCGCGCTGGCCGCGATCCTCGCCACGCCCTGCTCCGCGCCGTTTCTGGGGACCGCCGTGACCTTCGCGCTGGCCGGATCGGCCGTGCAGACGCTGGCCATTTTCACCGCGCTGGGGGTCGGGCTGGCCCTGCCCTACCTGCTGGTGGCCCTGCGCCCCGGCCTCGTGCAGGCGCTGCCGCGTCCGGGCCGCTGGATGGTCGTGGTGAAATGGATCATGGGCGTGTTGCTGGCTTTGACCGCACTCTGGCTTCTCTCGGTGCTCTGGGGGGTCTCGGG
>JABDPP010000318.1 GCA_013042765.1 Litoreibacter sp. | reverse complement strand
ATGCCTGCGGTCTCGCCGCCCGCGATGTTGTCAAATGCCTCGAGGCCCGCGTTGCGCATCACGGTGCACGTTAGGAAATCCATCAGCGTTGCGCGAATCCTCGGGTAGCTGATCAGTTTGCGGCAATCGATATAGGTGGGCGAGGGCAGGCCCGAGGCCAGCGTGAAGGGCTCGCGGGAATTGAAATGCACGGCCTTGATCTCCAGCAGCATGCGCGCGCTGAGTTTCGCGATCTCTTCTTTCGAGGGGTAGCTTGTGGGGATCATCGGTTGCGCCTCATTTCAGGTGTTGAATGCCTCCGGCGGGGATATTTCGGGAGAACTGAAATCTCAAGCTGAAACCTGCCAGTGCAGCGGGAAGCCCGGGTCGAAGACCGTGACCGGCCCGTCGCCGCTTTCGATTTTGTCGGGATAGGTGACAGGCGCGCCGCGGGTCAGCGTGATCGTGTCGTCGTTCGGCTCGAGCCCGTAGAATGCGGGACCATTGAGCGAGGTGAAGGCCTCCAGCCGGTCAAGCGCGTCTTCCTGTTCGAAGATTTCCGCAAGGACCGACATCGTGTTGGTGGCGGTGAAACACCCCGCGCAGCCGCAGGCATTTTCCTTCAGCGGGTCGATATGGGGGGCGCTGTCGGTGCCGAGGAAGAAGGATGCTTCGCCCGAGGTTGCCGCCGCGCGCAGAGCGAGACGGTGCTCTTCGCGCTTGGCCACGGGCAGGCAGTAGTAATGCGGTTTGATCCCGCCCACGAGGATGTGGTTGCGGTTGATGACCAGGTGATGGGTGGTGATTGTTCCGCCGATATTGTCGCCACCGGTGCGCACGTAATCGACGCCGTCTTTGGTGGTGATATGTTCCATGATGACCTTCAGGCCGGGGATATCGCGGCGGATCGGGTCGAGCACGCGGTCGATGAAGACGGCTTCGCGGTCGAAAATGTCGATTTCGGTGTCGGTAACTTCGCCATGCACGCAAAGCGGCAGGCCGATCTGGGCCATGTTCTCAAGCACCCGTTTCACTTTCGAAAAATCGCGCACGCCGGAGGCGGAATTTGTCGTGGCACCGGCGGGGTAGAGTTTGACCGCGGTGATCAGCCCGATTTCGGCCGCGGCGCGCAGGTCGCTCACTTCCGTGTCCTCGGTGAGGTAAAGCGTCATTAGCGGTTTGAATTTGGAGCCATCCGGTTTTGCGCTGAGGATCCTGTCGCGATAGGCGGCGGCGTCGGCGGCCGTGACCACGGGCGGCACCAGATTGGGCATGATGATGGCTCGCGCAAAATGGCGGGTGGTTTCAGGCAGGACGGCTTTGAGCATGGCGCCGTCGCGCAGATGCAGGTGCCAGTCATCGGGGCGGCGGATCGTGAGCGTGGTCATGGCTTTCCATAATCTTCGGGGTTTCGCGCTTCGATTAGACCATTTTGCGGGGCAAACGCCAGCGTGGCCTTCGTTGCTGCTCAAAAAAAAGGCGGATGGAGCGAAATTCTGCGATCGCTGCTGGTTTGGGGGGCGAATGAATTGCGCGTGGGCCCGGCCGCGCTATTGTTCTGAAAACAGTAACCGGCAAGCGAGTTGATGTTAGATACCCCGACCCCAGTGATGATGCAGCGTGTGCGCGGCCGGGCGGCCGTTGGGATGCGTGCGGCGCGGGGCGGAACTGTGCTTGGAAATCTCCATCAATCAGGATCAGCGAAGGCGATGTTGCCGAAGGTGGCGGGCCCGGTTCCGGAAGTGGTTTTTCTGAATACCTCCGGCGGGATTACTGGCGGCGATCGTCTGGACTACGCTGTGACGCTTGCGTCGGGCGCAAGTGCCGTTGCGACCACCCAGACTGCCGAGCGGGCTTACCAGAGCTCCGGCGATACAGGGCACTTGTGCATGGATCTGGAAGTGGGCGCCGGGGCTTCGCTTGAGTGGCTGCCGCAGGAAACCATCCTCTTTGAGGGATCCAATCTGTCACGGCGTCTGCGGGTGGAACTGACCGGCGCGGAGACGCGGTTCCTGTTCGTGGAGATGCTGGTTTTGGGGCGCAAGGCGATGGGGGAAGACATCTCTGACCTGCGCCTTCGGGACCGGCGCGAAATCCGGCGCGATGGCCGGCTGATATTTCTTGAGACCTCCGATTTGGCGCGAGACAGTCTTGCGCAGCGGGCGCATCCGGCCTTGTGGGGAGATGCGCGTGCGGTCGCAACGCTGGGGTTCTATGCGCCGGGTGCGGATGAATTGGGGGATCGGGCGATGGCGGCGGTTGACGCGGGCGGTGTGCGCGTTGCGGCCAGCGGCTGGGACGACAAGCTGATCGTACGGTTTGCGGCGCCGGATCTGTTGCCGCTCAAGCGCGCCGTGGCTCAGGCGCTTGACGCTTTGCGGGGCAGTGCGCTGCCGCGGGTCTGGCAGATATGAAGGACAAGGCATGAACTTGACACCGAGAGAGAAAGACAAGCTGCTGGTCAGCGTGGCGGCGATGGTGGCACGGGGCCGGCTGGCGCGCGGCGTCAAGTTGAACCATCCCGAAGCGATCGCCTTGATTACGGATTTCGTCGTCGAAGGTGCCCGGGATGGGCGCAGCGTTGCGGATTTGATGGAAGCGGGCGGGCATGTGGTGCGCCGGGAGGATTGCATGGAGGGCATCGCGGAGATGATCCATGACGTTCAGGTGGAGGCCACCTTTCCAGATGGCACCAAGCTTGTCACCGTGCATCATCCGATCCGGTGATCGGCTGGCGCAGGTGTAACGTTCTGAAGTTGTGAAGATAAGGAGTGGGGAGACGCATGAAAGAATTGATCGATCAGGTTCTCGGCTGGATTGAGAACGCTTTGCCAAAACCGCGGCCCGCGCCGGTTCCGGTTCGGGTCAAGGACCGGGAGCGGTGATCCCGGGCGAAGTAATCACGGCATCCGGCGATATCGAGCTGAACGCGGGCGCTCAGACGGTCGTGCTGGAAGTGGCCAATACTGGCGACCGGCCGGTTCAGGTCGGATCGCACTACCATTTCGCGGAGACCAATAGCGCGCTGGAGTTTGATCGGAGCGCGGCCCGTGGCATGCGCCTTGATATTGCGGCGGGAACCGCGGTGCGGTTCGAGCCCGGTCAGCGCCGCGAAGTCACGCTGGTGCCGCTTTCGGGTAAGCGTGAGGTTTATGGGTTTAACCAAGCCGTGATGGGAGCACTCTGATGCCGGCCAAGATTGCGCGCAGCACCTATGCAGACATGTATGGTCCGACGACCGGCGACCGTGTCCGGTTGGCCGATACTGACCTCATTATCGAGGTTGAGAAGGATCTCACAACCTATGGCGAAGAGGTCAAGTTCGGCGGCGGCAAGGTCATTCGCGACGGAATGGGCCAGTCGCAGGTCACACGCGCCGGAGGCGCTGTCGACACGGTCATCACCAATGCGCTGATCGTCGATCACACGGGCATCTACAAAGCGGATGTGGGGCTTAGGGGTGGCCAGATCGAAGCCATTGGCAAGGCGGGCAACCCGGACACGCAGCCCGGCGTCGATATCATCATCGGTCCCGGCACCGAGGCCATCGCCGGCGAAGGGCGGATCCTGACCGCGGGCGGGTTTGACAGCCATATCCATTTCATCTGCCCGCAACAGATCGACGATGCGCTGCATTCGGGCCTGACCACCATGCTGGGTGGCGGCACCGGCCCGGCGCACGGAACGCTGGCCACCACCTGCACACCCGGCCCTTGGCACATCGGGCGGATGTTGCAGGCGGCCGACGCCTTTCCGATGAACCTTGCTTTCGCAGGCAAGGGTAACGCTTCGCTGCCGGCCGCATTGGAGGAACATGTACTTGGCGGTGCCTGCGCTCTGAAAC
>JABDPP010000316.1 GCA_013042765.1 Litoreibacter sp. | reverse complement strand
GCACGAACTGATCCTGACGATCGATAAGCAGGAAAATGTCGTGCGCGCAGTGGATGCCGTTCGACGCGTGCTCAGGAATAATCATCCGAAAGAAGACTACAGCATTGTAGTGCCTTTGGAGTTGATCCGCCAGGCGCGCGAAACCCGCCGCCTGTTCAATATCGTGCTTGGATCTATTGCCGCGATCTCGTTGATCGTGGGCGGCATCGGCATCATGAACATCATGCTGGCCACCGTGAGCGAGCGCACACGCGAGATCGGCATCCGCCGTGCGCTGGGTGCACGGCGCATCGATATCGTGCTGCAGTTCCTCATGGAAACGCTGATTCTATCCATCTCCGGCGGGGTGATTGGCCTGCTGTTCGGTGCGATCATCCCGATGCTCATTACGGCGACGACCGATGTGAAGACCGTGCTGACGTTCCATGCCTTTGCCGTGGCCTTTTCCGTATCGGTTACCGTTTCGGTAATCTTCGGCATCTATCCCGCCCGCCGGGCCGCGCTGATGGATCCGATCGAAGCGCTGCGCCATGAATAAGGGTTGCCAGCCTGCTTCATTCAGATAATCTTCCCCCATGAGTACCCTGAAAGAGATGGGCGAACACGAGGTTGTTCGCCGGCTTACCGCCCGACTGGGCGCACATGCTGAGCTCATGACCGGTGCCGGCGACGACTGCGCCGTGGTCCGGCTTGCTGATTCTCCAATCGATCAGGTGTATACCACCGATCCGCTGGTCGAAGGTGTTCACTTCAAGGCCGGAGAAAAATCCGAACGCGTCGGTAACAAGGCAGCCGGTCGGGTGTTGAGCGATCTGGCGGCGATGGGTGCGCACCCCCGCTGGCTATTGGTGAATGTCGTTGCGCCAGCCGATCAGCAGTTTGAAGATCTGGAAAATATTTACAAGGGGATGAATGCCCTCTGTGCGCGTTTTGGTGCCGTGATCATCGGCGGCGACGTGGCACGCGGCCCGGTGCTGGAGCTGCATCTGTTTGGCATTGGAGAACTGCCGGCCGGAACCGCGTTGCTGCGCTCCGGGGCCAGGCCGGGCGATGAGATTTTTGTGAGCGGACCGTTGGGGTGCAGCATAGAAGGCCGACACCTGGATTTTACGCCGCGGGTAGAGGAGGGCATCTTTCTGCGCGAGTCCGGCATGGTGCATGCCCTGATCGACGTCAGCGACGGGGTCGCCACTGATCTGCGCCATATTCTGAAGCAGAGCGCGACGGGTGCGCTGCTGGATGCGGATCTCATTCCATGCAATGGAACCCTTGAAAACGCCCTGTATGATGGAGAAGATTTTGAATTGCTAGGTACGGTTGCACCGGATGCATCGGAGATGCTTCGATTGAAGTATGCGGAACGTTTTGGTTCGGAGCTCACGGTCATTGGCAGAATGACCGGCGAAGCAGGGGTGCTGAAGCTGCGAGACGGGAAGGGTGTTCGGACTCTCGAAGCCAAGGCCTTTGAACATTTCAAGAATGTTCCCGAGCCCTGAAGAGACATCTATTTCGCCGGGCTGGACACTTGTATTCCGCCTGTTTTCATGGATACTAGGGCGCTCGTTTTGCATAACTTAATTTTCAATCTTTGGAGCAATAATGGCTGACAAAAGGTCGTTTGAGACGACTATCCACGATGTTGTCTACAGTGTAGATACCGGTTCCGGACTGAAGGTCATCCGGGTTGCTCTGTATATTCTGATTCTGCTGATTCTAGTGATGATCTACACCGCGACCCAGTTTCGCGGGCTCAACAGCGAAGAGGCGATGGATTACGCCCAGCTCGGCAGAAATATGTCGATCCAGAACGGCATGCTGACCAAAGTGGTACGCCCTCTCACCATGTGGAAGATGCAGACCCTGACGCCGGGAGAAAACCCGCTGATTGGGGCGCATCCCGATATGTTCAACGCACCGGCCTATCCCGCCCTGCTGGCCACCGGGTTCAAGGCTTTCGATCTGCTCGGGGCCGATCCGTTCACCATGCCCGAAGGGGTGCGGGGCGTGGCCATGCCTGCCGAGCAGTGGATTATCCTGCCGCTCAACCATACCTTCTGCCTCTTGTCGGGCTTGCTGGTGTTCTTCCTGGGCAAACGGCTGTTCTCGCATGAGATCGGCTTTGTCAGCATGACAACCTATTACTTGAGTAACCTCGTCTGGCAAAACTCGATTTCCGGACTGAATATCTCGATGGCGGGCTTTTTTGTGCTGGCATCGTTCTTCTGCATGATCACCGCCACCATGAACCGGCGCGACGGCAGTCACAAGGCGCTCTGGGTGACTCCGTATCTGCTCTCCATTTTCAGCGCAGCCATCGCTTTTTATACCCGCTATATCACGATCGCAGTCGTTCCGGGGGTATGCCTTCTGGTGTGGCTGATGTGCGGTCGGTTTCGCGGCGGCACGCGGTTTGTGGTGGTGTTCGTTATCCTGTTTACCTTGCTGATAACGCCGTGGCTCTATCGCAACTACAAGGTCTCCGGTAATCCGGCCGGCATGGTCGGCTATACGGCCCTGACGGAAACCGCGGCGTATCCGGACAACAGCCTGCATCGTGATTACCATCCCGAAGTAAGCTTCGGCCGGTCCACCAAGGTGTTGAAGGAAAAGTGGGCCAACAACTATTCCGGAACTTACAGCACGGTCATTCCTTCAATGGGCGGGGGCATCCTGATGGGGCTGTTCATTGCGACCTTCTTTTATCATTTCGTGCGGCCTCAAGTGAACCACCTGCGCTGGGGGGTCGGCGTTTCGCTGCTCACGACTGCGGGCCTTGCCGGCTTTTTCTCCGAGACCTCCATCCAATCAATTCAGGTGTATTGGCCGTTTGTCATCCCCTACGGCATCGCATTTTTCTATATCCTGATCGATCGCCTTGATCTCGGGGTCAGGCTCTACAACCTCTGGCTGAAGATTCTGATTGTAGTGCTCGTCTTTGTGCCGATGTTCCTGACATTGGCACCGCCCAATAACGTGCGGACGTATCCACCCTATCATGCACCCATGATCGGACGTGTGGGGCAGATGCTGAATCCACGCGAGGTCCTTTGCACCGATATGCCCTGGGCCACCGCCTGGTATGGAGATCGGGTGTCCATTCTTGTCCCCAAGGATCTTGAGCAGTTCTACGAAATCAATGACTACAAGCAATATATCAGCGGACTGTATTTTACGACGATTACGCGAAACAAACCGTTCGTCAAGCAACTGCTGGACGGACCGGAACGGAGCTGGCTGCCCATCATGAGCGGTCGCACCCCGCCGGACTTTCCGCTCAAAGAGATTGTTGCGCTCAACCGTCAGGATCAGATCTTTCTTAGCGACCGGGATCGGTGGTCCGTCGGGCCTGCGGCCGGCGGGGCTGCCCCTGCACAATAACGGAGGCGTTACACATGCGCATCGTATTCATGGGTTCCGCGGAGCTGGCCGTGCCCTCGCTCAGGGCGCTTTTGGAAGCGGGCAGCGATGATGTGGTCGGTGTAGTCTCACAACCTGACCGGCCTGCCGGACGAAAACGCATTCCAACCCCGTGCGCACTTAAAGCCTTTGCCGACAATCAGGGACTCCATGTCATGACTCCGGAAAAGATCGGCGCGCCCGAGTCGGTGGCCGCACTTGCGGCACTGAAGCCCGACCTTCTGGTGGTAGTAGCCTATGGCCAGTATATTCCCTCAACCATTATCCAGCTGGCGCCGATGGAGGCGATCAACGTGCATCCCTCGCTCCTGCCGAAATATCGCGGCTCTGCACCAATCCAATGGGCCATTCTCAATGGTGATCGCGTCACGGGGGTCAGCATCATCTATCTGGCGAAGAAAATGGACGCCGGCGATATTTTGAAACAGGAAACCTATCCGATTGATCCCGACGACACCTCCGCGGAGCTGCATGACAAACTGGCGAAATTCGGGGCAGGGCTCTTGCTGAACGCTATTGATGACATCCGATCCGGCTGCGCGACACGCATCGCACAGGATGACTCCGAGGCAATTGAAATCCGGAAGCTGACCAAAGACGATGGGGAAATTGACTGGAGCTTGCCCGCAGAGAATCTTCGCAACCGAATTCGGGCCTTTAATCCATGGCCGGGAAGTTTCTGTATGCTGTCCAATGGAGAACCGCTAAAGATCTGGAAAGCGCAGATCGAGCCGGGCGACGGTCGCCCCGGGGAAGTGCTCGATGATCAACTGCTGATCGCCACAGGATCAGCGGCCTTGCGC
>JABDPP010000314.1 GCA_013042765.1 Litoreibacter sp. | reverse complement strand
CCGCAAGGGAGTAGCCGTATTCGAACCCGAGCACGGCATATTCCGACAGCATCGAGTCGATCACTTCATAGTGTGCTTGGCCTTCCCGGATGTTGTTGAGCGGGAAGTAGCGCTCTTCGGTATCCTGGTTGACCAGCGCGGAATGGCGCTGGCTGAACGTACCACGGGCGGAATCCTGACCGGCGAGCCGGATCGGGAAGCCCTCTGTCATCAGCGATCCGAAAGCGAGCGCCTCAGCCGTGGCCCAGTCGAAGCCTTCTCCTGTCTGGAACATCTTCTTCTTCGTCTCCAGCAGGCGTCCAACGGTCTTATGGAGCGCAAAGCCCTCCGGCGCCTGGGTCAGCGCCTTGCCGATCTCCTTGAACGTCTTGACCGGGATTGCGGTTTTCCCACGTTGGTATTTCTGTTCCTTCATCCGGTCGAGATGGGACCAGCGGCCATCGAGCCAGTCAGCCTTGTTGGGCTTGTAGTTCTTACCGGCTTCGAACTCCTCGTTCAGATACGCCTGGAACGCGGCCTTCATGTCCTCGATCTCGCCCTCGGGGATCAGCCCGTCCTTTACGAGGCGCTCGGTATAGAGCGTCAGGGTCGTTTTGTGGGTCTTGATTGTCTTGTACATGATCGGGTTGGTGAACATGGGCTCGTCGCCCTCGTTATGTCCAAACCGGCGGTAGCAGATAATGTCGATGACCACGTCCTTGCGGAATTTCTGACGGAACTCCGTGGCCACTTTCGCAGCGTGAACCACAGCCTCGGGATCGTCGCCGTTAACGTGGAAAATGGGTGCTTCGACCATCAGCGCGATGTCGGTTGGATAGGGCGAACTGCGCGAGAAATGCGGCGCCGTGGTAAACCCGATCTGGTTGTTGACCACGATATGCATCGTGCCGCCGGTCTTGTGCCCGCGCAGACCCGACAGGCCAAAGCCCTCGGCCACCACGCCCTGACCCGCAAAGGCCGCATCACCGTGCAGCAGGATCGGCAGGACCGTCGTACGGTCGTCGTCGTTGTTCTGGTCCTGTTTGGCGCGCGCCTTGCCCAGAACCACCGGGTTTACCGCCTCAAGGTGGGAGGGGTTCGCGGTCAGCGACAGGTGGACGATATTGCCGTCGAACTCGCGGTCCGATGACGCGCCGAGATGGTATTTCACGTCGCCGGAGCCGTCGACTTCCTCGGGTTTGAAGCTGCCGCCCTGAAATTCGTTGAAGATGGCTTTGTAGGGTTTGGCCATCACGTTGGCCAAAACGCTCAGACGGCCACGGTGCGGCATGCCGATGACGATGTCCTTGACGCCCAGATTGCCGCCGCGCTTGATGATCTGCTCCATCGCGGGAACAAGGCTCTCGCCGCCATCAAGGCCGAAGCGTTTGGTGCCCATGTATTTGACATGGAGGAACTTTTCGAACCCCTCGGCTTCGACCAGCTTGTTGAGGATCGCCCGCCGCCCTTCACGGGTGAACTGGATTTCCTTGCCGAACCCCTCGATCCGTTCTTTCAGCCAGCTGGCCTGCTCGGGATCGGAGATATGCATGTATTGCAGCGCAAAAGTGCCGCAATAGGTGCGCTTCACGATCGCAAGGATCTCGCGCATGGAGGCGGTCTCCAGCCCCAGCACATTGTCGATGAAAACGGGGCGATCCATATCGGCCTCGGTGAAGCCGTAGCTCTTCGGATCGAGCTCGGGATGCGGGGTCTCGTCGCGCATGCCCAGCGGATCGAGATCGGCAACCAGATGTCCGCGGATCCGGTAGGCCCGGATCAGCATCAGCGCGCGGATGGAATCCATCACCGCCTGCTTGACGGCCTGATCGGAGACCTTGACGCCAATCTCTTCCGCCTTGGCCGTTATCTTTTCGGCCACTGCTTCGGGCTCTTTCGCCCATTGCCCGTCAAGGGCCGAGGTCAGCTCATCGCTGGGCTGGGGCGGCCAGTCGGTGCGGGCCCAGCTCGGTCCGGTCGCCTCGTGCTTAACGTCGATCTCGGTGTCGCCGAGCTCCTTGAAGAAGGCGCGCCAGCCCTCGTCCACGGCATTGGGATCATTGGCGTAGCGGGCATAGAGCTGCTCCAGGTACGCGGCGTTGTGGCCCTGCATAAAGCTGGATGCGTGAAAGGTGTCGTTGGGAGATTGGTCAGTCATTGTTCATTCCTATCGCCGTATCATCCGATCGGGTGCGAACACAGGTGTTTCCGGGTGCAGCGAAAGCTGCGGTTATGCTTCGTGATGTGAGGCGGATGCAGGACCCGCCCCACGGTTTTCTCATTGTCAGCCGATGGCTTCCAGAACAGCCTCGCCCAGTCCGGCGGGGCTTTCGGCAACCACGATGCCAGCCGATTTCATCGCCTCGATCTTGTCCTCCGCGCCGCCCTTGCCACCGGCAACGATCGCACCGGCATGGCCCATGCGACGGCCCGGAGGTGCGGTGCGTCCTGCGATGAAGCCGGCAGTCGGCTTCCAGCGGCCCTTTTTCTTCTCGTCGGCGAGGAATTGTGCTGCATCCTCCTCCGCAGAGCCACCGATCTCACCGATCATGATGATCGATTGGGTCTCGTCATCTGCAAGGAACCGCTCAAGAACATCGATATGCTCGGTGCCCTTGATCGGATCGCCGCCGATGCCAACGGCTGTGGACTGGCCCAGACCGCTGTCGGAGGTCTGCTTGACCGCCTCGTAGGTCAGGGTGCCGGAGCGGGAGACGACGCCAACCGAGCCGCGCTTGTGGATGTGACCGGGCATGATGCCGATCTTGCAGGCGTCGGGCGTGATGATGCCGGGGCAGTTCGGTCCGATCAGGATCGAAGAGGATCCCTCCAGCGCACGTTTAACCTGCAACATGTCGAGCACCGGAATGCCCTCGGTAATGCAGCAGATCAGCGGGATCTCGGCATCCAGTGCCTCGAGGATCGAATCCGCAGCAAAGGGCGGCGGCACGTAGATCACGGTTGCATTCGCACCAGTGCGCTCAACCGCCTCGTGGCAGGAGTTGAAAACCGGCAGATCAAGGTGCGTCTGACCGCCCTTGCCGGGTGTCACGCCGCCGACCATCTTGGTGCCATAGGCGATCGCCTGTTCGGAGTGGAAGGTGCCCTGCGAGCCGGTGAAGCCCTGGCAGATCACTTTTGTATTTTCGTCGATTAGTACTGCCATTGGATCAACCCTTCACTGCCTTCACGATTTTCTCGGCGCCGTCTTTCAGATCATCGGCTGCGATCACGTCGAGGCCGCTTTCGTTGATGATGCGCTTGCCTTCTTCGACATTGGTGCCCTCGAGGCGGACCACCAGCGGAACCTTCAGGCCCACTTCCTTGACGGCTGCAACCACGCCTTCCGCGATCACGTCGCAGCGCATGATGCCACCGAAGATGTTGACCAGGATACCCTGGACCTTCGCATCGGAGGTGATGATCTTGAACGCCTCGGTCACCTTTTCCTTCGTGGCGCTGCCGCCCACGTCGAGGAAGTTGGCAGGCTCGGCGCCGTAGAGCTTGATGATGTCCATCGTCGCCATGGCGAGGCCCGCGCCGTTCACCATGCACCCGATCTCACCATCCAGCGCGATGTAGTTCAGGTCGTATTTGGAGGCCGCCAGTTCCTTGGGGTCTTCCTCGGTCTCGTCGCGCAGGGCGGCGATGTCGGCATGCCGGTAGACGGCGTTGCTGTCGAAGCCCATCTTCGCGTCGAGGCATTTCAGCTCGCCATCGGACGTCACGATCAGCGGGTTGATCTCCAGCATCTCGCAGTCTTTTTCCATGAACAGCTTGTAGAGCGTGCCCATCAGGCTGACGCATTGCTTGATCTGCTTGCCTTCGAGCCCCAGCATGAAGGCGATCCGGCGGCCATGGAATGGCTGATAGCCGGTGGCCGGATCGACGGAAAAGCTCAGGATCTTGTCAGGTGTCTCTGCCGCAACCTCTTCGATGTCCATGCCGCCCTCGGTGGAGCAGACGAAAGACACGCGGCTGGATTGACGGTCGACGAGCAGCGCGAGGTAAAGTTCGCTTTCAATTCCGGCGCCATCCTCGATGTAGATCCGGCCAACCTGCTTGCCTGCGGGGCCGGTCTGGTGCGTCACCAGCGTGCGGCCGAGCATGCGCTTGGCTTCTTCTGCGGCTTCCTCGACGGATTTGGTCAGGCGGACACCGCCCTTTTCACCGGCGTCAGCTTCGAGGAAGTGGCCCTTGCCGCGGCCACCTGCGTGGATCTGGGCTTTCACCACCCAAACCGGTCCATCCAGTTCGCCCGCTGCGGTTTTTGCGTCTTCGGCCTTAAGAACGGCGCGACCATCAGAAACCGGGGCGCCATAGCTGCGAAGAAGAGCCTTCGCCTGATATTCATGTATATTCACTAGACTCTCCTGTCGAATTAACGCCACTTTCTTCGCACGTTCGTTCGTGCGCATGGAAGTAATTTCTTGCGAGAACGGGCAATTAGTTCGATTTGTGATCACGGCTCAAAATACTGTGATCACAAAAGAAGAAACAGGCATGATTTCTGGGGAAAATAGCGGTTTCACGGAGGGTTCTTCGACTCCGAGAAATGAAAAGGGCGCCCAGATCGGGCGCCCTGCAATCTTTCAGAATCGGGTCTTGTATCAGGCCAGCGAGCTGTCGATGCCCTTACAGGCTTCCACAAGGCCCTTCACGGCATTCACCGAGTTGTCGAACATCGCTTGCTCGTCTTTCGAGAGCTTGATGTCGACGATCTTCTCGATCCCGCCGGCGCCGATCACGGTCGGCACGCCGACATAGAAACCATTCAGGCCAAACGCACCGTCCACATAAGCCGCGCAGGGCAGGAGGCGTTTCTGATCTTTCAGATAGGCTTCTGCCATCTCGATGGCAGATGAGGCCGGCGCGTAGAAGGCGGATCCATTGCCCAGAAGCTTAACGATCTCAGCACCGCCGTCGCGGGTCCGCTGGACGATTGCGTCGAGCTTCTCCTGCGTGGTCCAGCCCATGCTCACCAGGTCCGGCAGCGGGATTCCGGCCACGGTCGAATAGCGGGTCAGCGGCACCATCGTGTCACCATGGCCGCCCAGAACGAAGGCCGTCACATCTTTCATCGACACTTCGAACTCAACGCTGAGGAAGTGGCGGAAGCGCGCGCTGTCGAGAATACCTGCCATCCCGCAGACTTTCTCGTGGGGCAGGCCGGAAAACTCGCGCAATGCCCAAACCATCGCATCGAGCGGGTTGGTGATGCAGATCACGAAAGCGTTCGGGGCGTGATCGCGGATACCTTCACCAACGGCTTTCATCACCTTGAGGTTGATCCCGAGCAGGTCGTCGCGGCTCATGCCCGGTTTGCGGGGCACACCAGCGGTGACGATGCAGACATCTGCGCCCGCGATATCGGCATAGCTTGTCGTGCCTTTCAGAGACGCGTCGAAGCCTTCGACCGGGCCGGATTCGGCAAGGTCGAGCGCCTTGCCTTGCGGGGTTCCGTCCGCGATGTCGAAAAGGACGACGTCACCGAGTTCCTTGAGGGACACGAGATGGGCGAGGGTTCCGCCGATTTGTCCGGCGCCGATAAGGGCGATTTTGGGTCTGGCCATTTTCAAATGGTCTCCGGTCAGTTGATGTTGCGCAATTGCGTAGACCCTCGGACGGTTTCACGCAAGCCTGCTGCGACGCAGAAAATCGCTTCTCTGCGCTGTGAGCCCATGCGAGAATTGTGATTACCCATTGAGGACGCAGTATTTTTCGAGGAGGGTGCGGCCCATGGAGCTTGATTTCTGGTTTTTCGCGCTCGCGGTTCCGGCGGTTCTAATTGCCGGCATGTCAAAAGGCGGGTTTGGCAGTGGCGCTGCTTTTGTCGCAACGCCGATTCTTGCACTGCGTCTGGAGCCCGCCCAGGCGCTGGGCGTGATGCTGCCGCTCCTC
>JABDPP010000312.1 GCA_013042765.1 Litoreibacter sp. | reverse complement strand
CCGCAAGGTCCGGTATCGCCCATCGCCCAGAAGTTCTCTTCCAGGCTGATGACCCGCTCGGGCGCCAAACCGATGTGCTGTTCCCAGAGTTTGCGTGAGTCATCATCCGTCGGGTGGACCGTCACCCAAAGTTTGTCGACCGGCAGGTTCAACACCTCGGTGCAGAACTCCCAGGCCCACGTGATGGTGTCTTCCTTGAAATAGTCGCCAAAGCTGAAATTACCGAGCATTTCGAAGAAGGTGTGATGCCGCGCGGTGTAGCCGACATTGTCGAGATCGTTGTGCTTGCCCCCGGCCCGGACACATTTTTGCGCGGTCGTTGCCCGCGTGTAGTCGCGGGTTTCAACTCCTGTAAAAAGGTTCTTGAACTGCACCATTCCCGAGTTTGCGAACATCAATGTCGGGTCGTTGCGTGGCACCAGTGGGCTGGACGGCTGGACCGAATGGCCCTGGCGCTCGAAATAATTCAGGAAAGTGCTTCGGATGTCGTTCAGGCTCGGCATTGGAAATGTCCGTAATGAGGTTCTTTTAGTCCCCAGCGGTTTAGCCTTCCGGCTTTGCACTGTCCACAGGGCTCGCCACGCTGGCCCAAAAACAGGCAAGGGCGACCCAAGGCCGCCCTTTCTCAATTTCTAGTTCAAGGCGTCAACAGTCTCGGCGCCCCGTTTGGACAGCTTAGCCTTCCACCAAGTCGTCCGCCTCATCTGCGTCCTTGGACGATCCAGGCGGCATATCAAAATCAAGGCCATGCGCTGCACGGATCTTGTCTTCAATTTCCAGTGCAATCGGGCTGTTTTCGCGCAGGAACGACTTAGCGTTTTCCCTGCCCTGCCCGATCCGCTCGTCGCCGTAGCTGAACCATGAGCCCGATTTCTCGACCACTCCGGCTTTCACGCCCAGGTCGAGCAACTCACCCATCTTGGAAATGCCTTCACCGTACATGATGTCGAACTCAACCTGTTTGAAGGGCGGCGCGACCTTGTTCTTGACGACTTTGACGCGCGTTGCGTTGCCCACAACCTCGTCGCGATCCTTGATTGCGCCAATCCGGCGGATATCAAGCCGCACAGACGAATAGAATTTCAGGGCATTACCACCGGTGGTCGTCTCCGGAGAGCCGAACATCACGCCGATTTTCATCCGAATCTGATTGATGAAGATAACCATGCAGTTTGAGCGCGAGATCGAACCGGTCAGCTTGCGCATTGCCTGGCTCATCAGTCGGGCATGAACGCCCACAGAGCTGTCGCCCATATCGCCTTCGAGCTCTGATTTCGGCGTTAGCGCCGCGACGGAGTCTATAACCACCATACTGACCGCGCCCGAGCGCACCAGCGTATCTGTAATCTCAAGCGCCTGTTCACCCGTATCGGGTTGCGAAATCAGGAGTTCATCAAGATCCACGCCCAGTTTGCGTGCATATTGCGGGTCCAGCGCATGCTCTGCATCGACAAAGGCGCAAACGCCGCCCTTTTTCTGCTCCTCGGCGACGCAATGCAGGGTCAGCGTCGTTTTACCAGAAGATTCCGGGCCATAGATTTCGACGATCCGACCTTTCGGAAGTCCACCGATGCCGAGGGCGATGTCCAAACCGAGCGAACCGGTCGATGTCGCCTCAATCTCCTGAATGGCGTTTTCATCACCCAGTTTCATGATGGAGCCCTTGCCAAACTGCCGCTCAATCTGGGCCAGTGCGGAGTCGAGCGCTTTCTGCTTGTTGTTGTCGTTTTTGCTGGACATGTTCAGGAGATCTGCTGTTGCCATTGTTTTGTCCCTTATTTCATACCGCTTCACTGGCGGCAATGACTGTCGATGTTCCTCTAATGTTCTTATGTGATCAAAACAGGAACATTTCAAGCTAATTCTTACAGAACCATATTTTGCCGAATCTGATTAATGACAGATTGAAAAAACTTGGATTTCTCTTCAACCTGTGAGGATGCTGGTCTTCCATTCCCAAAAACTTGTGTATCTTGCGGTACCCAAAACCGGAACGACGGCCGTGGAGAATGCCCTTGGTGCGAGCGCCTCGTCCGTCTTTCGGGATCCACCCGGCCTGAAACATGCGAATGCGCGCCGGTTCGAACGAGAGTTCCGGCCGATTCTTGAGAAAAGCGGACAGAGGACCTTCAAGACGGTAGCAGCGATCCGGGAGCCGCTCGATTGGCTGGCCAGTTGGTATCGATACCGAACACGCCCTGCGATCGCAGGGCACCCGAACAGCACACGCGACATATCCTTCGATGCGTTCATAGAGGCCTATCTTTCGGAGGATCAGCCTCCGTTTGCCAAGGTGGGTTCCCAAGCCCGTTTCCTCACGGATACCGATGGAAAGGTCCTTGTGGACCACGTCTTCCCCTATGAACGTCTGAAAGAGATGATCGCGTTTCTTGAAGCAAGATTGCGCATTGAAACAACGATTGAGACCGTTAATGCCTCACCATCGCTGGAGATAGCTTTAGAATCTGG
>JABDPP010000303.1 GCA_013042765.1 Litoreibacter sp. | reverse complement strand
GTTTCATCCCGATGTTAAAGAGGCCACCTGGTTTCAGCGCGGTCTTCAAGGCTGCAATATGCACCGGGAACGCGGATTTTGGGGCATGGAGCAGGGAAAAGTTGGCCCAGATCGCATCGTAGAGATCGGTTCCGTCGATCTCGTCGAAGAGCGCCCGACGTGCATCAATGGCGTATTTCTCGTTGGCAAGTCGGACCATCTCCGAGGAGGCATCGACCGCGTCTACGGTGTGACCGGCCGCATGGATCATCGCGGCGGAATTCCCGGGTCCACAGCCCAGATCGAGGACATGGGCGGCTTCTGGGAGGTTCTCCAAAAACGCGCGCATATGCTGGTCGGGAGTGTCCCGACTGACCCGGGTCGCGTAGTCGTCTGCTTTCTTGTCATAAACCGTGACCGTTTCGGGATCATGCATCAGCCGCGTCCCACGAAGAGGCAAGTCACGACCAGAGCCGTGAGCAAAACACGCAGCGACATCCACCATTTCGGCGCATCACCCTGCTTCCAGAAGATGAAATCGAGAACCAGAAGGCCCAGAAAACCGCCGATCAGGAACTGGATCGAGCTTTCGTCGGACGTGCTTCCGAAAACATGACGTGTCGTGGTGAAGAACGCGTAGAGGGCGGGAAGAACCGAAAGCGTGTAGCCACGCGCAGCGCGGTTTGCGGGCCCCTTGGCCGCAAAGCCCCACAAGACGCCGGACATAAAGCATAGAATGACTGTGCCATAGGCCGAGAGAATGGCGGCGGCGTCCTTTGGATGAAAGAGCGGATAGCTGTCCGTCCCGATAGGAGGGGCGGGCGCGATGGAAAGTACGGCCGCGAAAGCGAAGGGGATGACGCCGGCCAGACCGAGAACAAGCGCAGATCGGGGGATCCTGGTCATGCAGGCTCCCGAAGAACGCGGGGGACCTTGAATTCCACGTTCTCGACAGCAGTCTCGACGACTTCGATCGTTGTGTCGAAGCGCGCGCCAAAGGCATCGATAACCTCGTTGATCAGGACCTCGGGCGCAGAGGCCCCGGCCGTGATGCCGATGCTCTCAATGCCATCGAGGGCGCGCCAGTCGATGTCCTGAGCGCGCTGCACCAATTGAGCATAGTCACATCCGGCCTTGCTGCCGACCTCGACAAGTCGCTTGGAGTTTGACGAGTTGGGCGCGCCGATCACGAGCATCGCCCGGGTCTTTGCAGCCATCGCCTTGACGGCTTCCTGCCGGTTGGTGGTGGCGTAGCAGATATCTTCCTTATGGGGCCCGATGATCCCTGGAAAACGTGTCTGAAGGGCCGCGACGATATCAGCGGTATCGTCCACGCTGAGCGTGGTCTGGGTGATGAAGGCGAGCTTTTGCGGATCGCGTGGCGTGATGGTCGCGACATCCTCGACAGTCTCCACCAGAATGCCCTCTCCCGAGGGCAACTGGCCCATCGTGCCGATGGTTTCCGGATGGCCTTCGTGACCGATCATAACCATCTGAAGCCCGTTCGAGTGATGTCGTTCAGCCTCGATATGGACCTTCGAGACCAGCGGGCAGGTGGCGTCAACGTAGAGCATCTCACGACTGGCCGCCTCGGCTGGAACGGCCTTCGGAACGCCGTGAGCGGAGAAGATAACGGGGCGGTCCGCAGGACATTCCTCGAGTTCTTCCACGAAGACTGCCCCCTTGTCGCGCAAGCCGTCGACGACGAATTTATTATGTACGATCTCATGGCGGACATAAACCGGCGCCCCCCATTTTTCGAGCGCCATCTCGACGATTTTTATGGCGCGGTCGACGCCAGCGCAAAAGCCGCGCGGCGCGGCAAGATAGAGGGTGAGAGGCGGTTTGGTCATCTGCTGCAGCTCCTGTCACAACAGAGGTAAATGCTCCCGCAGAGCAGGTCCAGTGCGAAGCGCAGCCTGCACCCTGTCTAAACCCGATCTAGTTGGTGATTTGAGGTAACCGGCTAACGCGATTGCCGGGTCTCTGACCCAACTGGCTTCTGATGGTGCTGGAGCCGGTCCGCGGGATGGAACTGGCGCCGACCGACAGGAAGCGCGATTTGGGGTTCGAAGTGGCCAGGTGATGTAGCAGAGCGTCCAGTGGCGCGCCAAGGGACGGTCCGAGAGATACTTGTTTGCCCCGGAATTCTCCGCCTGACGAAATAATCGAAGCGATTTTTGGGCCCCAGTTCGTCATCACGAAGATAGGTGATCCCGACGCGCCGAAATCACTTTCGCAATTGTAGATGAGAACATCCCACCGGGTTTCCTGAAACTGGCACCCTTTTTCCAGTGATGCGATTTGGGATCGACCGCGCGCGTAGGAGACGACCATAACGCGATCTCGCAGAGCCGGTTTGGCGACCCGCTCAAACGGCTTCACCTCTGATTTCGGGATCGGGTTTTCCAGCTCGATAACCGCGATGTCCGTTGCGATGCGATCGGCATTGTTGGGGCCCGCCATCTTGTAATCTGGATGGATCGCGAGGCGTTGGCCGTGGCGCTTAGCGGCAGACTTTCCCTCACGATATCCAGCGTGGAAGACGATTTTAGCCGGATCGAGGGTCTCGCTTCCATCTTGTGAAAAGACACAATGCGCTGCGGTCAGAACCAGGCGGTCG
>JABDPP010000295.1 GCA_013042765.1 Litoreibacter sp. | reverse complement strand
GTAGCGCAGGGTGAAAGGCGTGATGACCGAGCGCGGGGCGGAGATATTCATCTCCAGTGTAAGCCCCGACGGTGTCTGGCTTTTTAGCAGCTGCTCGATCCGACGCTTGTCCTCGGGGCTATCACTGATGGCCGTGACGCGCACCAACCCGGGTTCGGCGGAAACCTTGGACCGTGGCAGCTCGCGGATCACTTCGGTCGCGAAAGCAATCGCGGCATCCCAGCCATTTGTCTTCGTGTAATCTGCGGTCTCCAGAAGATCTGTGACGGCCTTAACATCGCTCAGACCCGCAATTCGGCTGGTAATCTTTTCGCGTCCAGTCTCCGCCGGGATCAGACCAATCAGTGAAATCCCGTCACCGTTGCGCAGCATCTCCACGGAAAATTCGGGCGCTTCGAATTCCTTGACCCGGCGCACTGCCATCTGGTCGACGATCCGATCAGGATCAATCGTCTGGCCCACGATACTCACGGCGCGAAACCGGGTCGCCTCGTCGGGGGCCTGCCCGGACAGAGAAACGAGAAGCCCGTCGGTCGCGACCTCGGCCCACTCGAAGCCTTCGTCGATCAGCGTGGATTGAACCGATTCAGCGGACCGCTGTTCAACCCATTCAACGCTGACATAGGCTCCGCAGACGCAAAGGATTGCGGCGGCCAGATAAGCGAAAAGGATTTTGAGGCTCATGAAATCTTGGTGCGTCCTAGGTCTCTTTGAAACGGTCCTAATGGGTGGCGCGGGATCATTCAATCAGAGCAGCGCTGCTGCGGCAAAAAACAGCGCAAGAATCAGGCCTGCATCCCTGTTGGACCGGAACAATCTCAGGCAAGCCTGCCAATCATCGATGTCAAGGTTTCGCAATTGCCAGGCCATGTGCCAGCCGAAGGCCCATGCGCCCGCAAGGGCAAGAACCAGCGCCAGCGGGTTCGCATCCGGAAGCATTGCCAACAGAACCGCGGCGGCTGTCATCAGAACTGCGAGGACGAGGAAAAACCGCAGCCACTTTGAAGTCAATTCTCCGAATAGCCGTGCCGTTGATTTCACACCGATCAGCGCGTCGTCTTCCTTGTCCTGATGGGCATAGATAGTGTCGTAAAACAGGGTCCAGGAGATCCCCGCGAAATAGAGCAGGATGGCGGGCCAGCCCAGCGTACCGGTATGCGCCGTCCATGCCAGCAAAGCACCCCAGTTGAAGGCCAGACCCAGAAAGACCTGGGGCCACCATGTGAACCGCTTGGCGAAGGGATAGATTGCGACTGGCAGGAGCGCAGCAACCCCAAGTGCGATGCTCGCCATGTTGAAGGTCAGCAGGATGCTGAACGCGAGCAACGCCTGCAATACTAGCCAGACAAAGGCTTTGCGCACGGTTACTTGTCCAGACGGGATCGGGCGCGACTTGGTGCGCGCAACCTGAGCGTCAAAATCCCTGTCGGTGATGTCATTCCAGGTGCAGCCCGCACCGCGCATCAAGAACGCGCCGATGGCACATCCGACAATGATCCAGAGATCAAAAAACCTCAGCCCCTGGGGATCGGAGGCGGCTGCAAGCAGGACGCCCCACCAGCAGGGCAGCAGAAGGAGCCATGTCCCGATTGGCCGATCGGCACGGCTTAGGCGCAAAAAAGGACGGGCAAAAGCTGGCGCGCGCGTATCGACCCAATTCTGGGGCACCGCGTCTATGACCTGACCGGCCGGGCTCTGTTGCTCTGGCGTTCCCGATGTCCCGGTCATATGGTTTGCCTCATGGCGCAAGCGAAAATCAGGTTGTTTGTAGAACATGGGCTCGGCCCGGGCAATTCGGTTCCTGTGGGCCGGGACCAGGCGAATTACCTGTTCAATGTCATGCGCCTCGGCGTGGGCGACCATGTGGCCCTGTTCAACGGGACCGATGGCGAGTGGCTGTGCGAGGCCGTAGACACAGGCAAGCGCCGCGGTATGCTGAAATGCGTGTCTCAGAGCAGGCCGCTGCAGATGCCTCCGAACCTGTGGCTTCTCTTTGCGCCGATCAAGAAAGCACGCACGGATTTCATCGTCGAAAAGGCAACAGAGTTGGGGGCTTCGCGGATCATCCCTATTGTGACGGATTTCACGAACTCGGAACGGATCCGACAGGACCGCCTACAGGCCCACGCGGTTGAGGCGGCCGAGCAATGTGGCGGAACATTTGTTCCCGAAGTGGCTGAGTTAACGAAGCTTTCGCTCCTCCTCGATGCGTGGCCATCAGAGCGTCATTTGATGTTCTGCGACGAAGCGCGGGTCGGTCCGGCGGAGACCTTGAACGGATGCACGAAAGGCCCTTGGGCGGTCCTGATCGGGCCGGAGGGCGGTTTCTCGGATCCCGAGCGTGAACGCCTTATGGCGCTTCCCCAGACAACCGCGATCAGCCTGGGCCCGCGCATCCTTCGGGCAGACACAGCGGCCGTGGCAGCTTTAACGCTGTGGCAGGCAACTCTGGGGGATTGGGTTTGAAC
>JABDPP010000290.1 GCA_013042765.1 Litoreibacter sp. | reverse complement strand
TTAGCGGCGATTTCACTTGCCCCATCAACGGGCCGTGCGACACTGCCAGTGACCCGAGGGAGAACCACGCCATGCGCCGCAATGAGTTGACAGAACGATTCCGTGCCCTGCATGTCCCACGCCAGCCGTTGGTTATGCCGAACCCTTGGGACCTGGGATCTGCGAAGGTCATGGCGCGACTGGGTGCAAAAGCACTGGCGACGACCTCGTCCGGGCATGGGTTCACTCTGGGTCTGGCCGATGGCGGGCAGGTTACGCGCGATATCGCCCTGCAGCACGCTGCTGATATCTGTGCTGTGGTCGACGTGCCGGTGAACGGCGATTTCGAGAACGGGTTTGGCGACGATCCTGAGACTGTCGCCGAGACCGTGCGGTTGGCGGCGGAGGCCGGTCTTGCCGGGGTCTCGATCGAGGATACGGCCTTGCCTGCATCAGAGTCCTATCCGTTCGATCTGGCCCTGGACCGGATAGAGGCGGCCGTCTCGGCAGCCCGCTCTGCCGGGATCGTGCTCACCGCCCGCGCTGATGGCTGGCTTTGCAGGAGCTACGACGAGGCCGAAGCCCTGCGCCGTTGTCAGGCCTTCGCCAAAGCAGGCGCCGATGTGATCTATGCGCCGCTCGTCAATGCCGACACCACTCGCGCGCTGGCCGCGACCGGGACACCCGTAAACCTGCTGGCCGCCGGTGCGATGCGTGATCTGAAGGTTGAGCAGATGGGCGAACTCGGCGCCGCCCGCATTTCGATCGGCGGCGGACTGGCGAGGGTCACGCAGCAAGTGATCATCGACGGCACCCGCGCGATGCTCGAGCGTGGGGATTTCACCATCCTTAGCGGTGCCGCGGATCTGGCTGTGGTCGAAGCATTGTTGACCGAATGAGACGCAAAGACGGCCCATACCGCGCCAAGCTTTCAAGCTGACATGCTGCAGACTCTGCCCAGATATGGACGCCGCTTCATTTGGCATGGGCGTGTGCTAAAAGCTGAACAGCGCCAAGAGGCTCTTCAACGTTCCCAAACCATGCTACGCGGCCTCCGGAGTTAAACTCAGCAGTACTTCTCGGGTCCCATCCACTGACCCACGGAATATCGATCCCCATGCGCCCACCCGATCGGCAGGATCTTGTCAATCCGCGCAAGGGCCTCGTCACTCAGATCGAGCGCACCGCCTGCTGCTACTTCCTGCAAATGCGTCACGTGCCGGGTGCCGGGTATTGGCAAGACATGATCTCCCTGATGGATAAGCCAGGCGATCGCGAGCGTGGCGGCAGGGACACCGAGATCTGCCGCAAGGGCTCTGAATTGCGCGTTGATCGCAAGGTTGGCGCTCAGGTTCGGCTCGATGAACCTCGGGTTCACCTTCAGAAAATCCATCCCGGCGATCGCTGCGGCCTGATGCGGGCGATCGGTCAGCAACCCGCGGCCAAGCGGCGAGAACGCGACAAGAGAGGCACCGATCTGAGCACAGGCTTGCACCAGCCCCATCTCAGGCGAGCGGGTGGAGAGGGAATATTCGGACTGCACGGCCGCCACGGGATGAACGGCGTGGGCGCGCAGCAACGACGACGGAGCGATCTCGGAAAAGCCGATCGCCTTGACCTTACCAGCCTTCACGAAACCGGCGAGGGTTTCTGTAACGTCCTCGATTTCGATCTCCGCCTCCCGCCGATGGACGTAATAGAGATCGACAGCCTCGACACCCAATCGGGTCAGGCTGGCGTCCAGCGCCTCTTCCAGATGTTTTGGATCGTTGTTGAACCGGCGACCTGAATCACGGGTGATCCCTCCCTTCGTGGCAATCGTGAACGGACAGGCACCACCACGCTGTTTCAGCCAGTTTCCGATCACGGTTTCGGACCGCCCCATGCCATAAACATTTGACGTATCGAGGTGGGTGATCCCAAGGTCCAGACAAGTATCCAGAACTCCCATTGAGTTCTCATCGCTCGTGGGGCCATAAAAATCCGTAAATGACATGGCGCCGTAACCGACGACCCCGACGGTAGGCCCGTTCTGGCCGAGCTTGCGTTGTTTCACTTCAGGTTCCCTCTTCTGTGCCAATCCGGTGAAGGTGCTTTTGATGGCAGGTGAGCTTCGATCCAGGTTGCTTTCGTAGCGTAATGGGCAGCCATGCTCAACCTGCGGCGCGGGAGCTGATATCTTGCGAAACCAAAGATTTGATCCCGTAACCCGCGGAGGGATTTCGCTGATAGTTTGCCGAAGAACTCTTCGTGTATGCCGCTGGTTTCATATGCGGTAGCTCCGAAGCTTTGCTGTAAGCACATTGCGATCATCGGACAGTTTTCGTCAGGCTCCAATGCGTTGGCCGAGCGGCGTGCGGGCAACGCCGTTGTTCTCGAAGATGCTCGCCTGAGTCTTTGGCCTGAGACGTATTAGCGACAGCAGTCAGTTTGATCGTTCAATCTGGACATTTCGGAACTCACGGTGCTCTGTTCCAACTATGCGATACTTGGCCTTACTCTTCCTTCTGTTCCCAAATATCACCGAAGCGGGCGAAGTCTGTGTCCACGTTTCTGACATCGGCGCTGATCCAAGCGCACCGGCCGAGTTGGTTCAGGTTTACGAAGAGGTTGCGGCGGGTTTGGAGCGCTTTCCGTCTCTTCTGGCCGCCGTGGAAGACCAATCGCCGGAGCTGTGCCTGTCCAGCAAGATGGACAACGCGCACGGATATTTCGATATCGAGCAGAACCGGATTTACCTGAGTGACCAGATCCCGATAGCGATGCAGGTTGGAGTACTCCTCCATGAAGTTCGTCATCTGGAGCAGTTCTCACTTGGCATTTGCCCTTCTGACGATCTGGCCATGAAAGAGTATGCGCGCGCCACGTTCGCTTTGGAGGCTGACGCAAGCGTCGTTTCTCTGCTAGTCGCCTGGGACATGAAAGAAAACGGAAACAGCGGACCCTGGCTGGCGCTATCGGCATGGCCAACACAGGCCGACATTGCTTCCAGTTTTGCCTCTGAAATGCGTGCCTCCAACGATGTCCCAACCGCTGCCTCGGCTGCATTTGACCAATGGTACATGTCTGAAGCTCGCCTGGAAGAGTACTATATCGCATCGTGCAGCGACTTCTTGGACCGACAAGATGCGAGCAAGACGCTCCCTCGATATCAGCTTGTTCCCGCGGACTTCCTTGACGAGCTTTGCAGACTGCCGGACGGGTCAAGCTACTCGTGCTCGCCGCCGAAAGTTGAGCGGAGGTAAATGTCTGCTTCACGCACGACGTGAGCTTCCGCTGCAATTGCACCAATGTCGGCTTTGTGAATCAACTAGGGGGCGTTTATTGAGCCGAATTCTGTGTTGGCCTAACATGATGCATTAATCTCGTTGCAATAACCAAACGTCCGGGAAGAAACACGAAGCATGATTGCCTACGTCACAGTTGGTGCGGATGATATCGCGCGCGCAAAACGGTTTTATTCCGCGTTTCTGCCAGCCCTTGGTTACGAACTGGAAGAGGGCGCTGCGGGATTGAGTTACGCGCTGCCCACAGAACCGGGTCAATCTCCCGTTCTGCCCGACTTCTACGTTAAACCAACCTTCGATGGACGTCCGGCCTCGGCTGGCAACGGCTCTATGGTTGCATTCGAAGCGCGTAATCAAAAGCAGGTTCGTGACCTTCACGCCGCCGCGCTTTTCGCAGGCGGATCCGACGAGGGGCAGCCGGGCCTCCGTTCCTCTTATGGACCTCACTTCTTTGTTGGCTACCTTCGCGACCCTCAAGGCAACAAGATTGCACTTTTCTCCAGCGATCCGAACGAGCCAGGACGAGACGGGTAACGCGGGTTACACGGGCAGCAAAAGCCATTCGCCGCATCGCGGAAGATAGGGATAATTGGACTCTGAGCTGCAATTGATCATTTCCTCAGTCTCAAAAGCTGTGAACGACGGCCATGCGGACAGAACTGCCAACACGGCATATCACCGGTTCCGACGTGTTTGCGTTTTCTGAGAAGCGTAGAACACCTGCAATCAAAGATGAGCATAGGTCGATGCAATCGCATCGAGGTTGGCCGCAGCTACCTTTCAGGCGTCGTCCAATCCGTAGCTTGCGAGGGGGTCATGAAGCGCCCCACGGGGAGAGAGGGTCGACTGGTAAAGCTCGAAGCTTCGCACCCTGAACGGAGTGCCCCGAAACGCGGCATGCTCTGCAAGGAATTCACGCACCTTTTCCAGTTCGAAGCCCGAAAGGATTTTCGGAAGGCGGGCAATCGTGACATGGGGGCGAAACCGCTGTTTGCGGAACTCGACGCCCGCCTGCCGTAGCCTGCGGGTTATACGCCGCACAAGCTCGGTGAGGTCGGGACAACGGGCGATGTCGGCGTAAATTAACTGCGGTGAGCGGCTGCCAAAGCTCCCCACACCGGCAAGCTGCAGGTCGAACGCGGCGGCCCGAATGGTCGAGAGTGCATGATGGGCCTCCTCAACGGTCTCCTCGGGCTGTTCCCCGAGAAAGCGCAAGGTGAGGTGCAGGTTCTCCGCAGGAACGCGCCGGCCGGCCCCAATCGCGTTCTGGAGTGTCTCAATCTCGCGGCGGATCGTCTCGGGAACGTCAATCGCAACAAATACGCGCATATCCCACCTGCAGCTCGATCAGGTCGATGGATGTCTTACCGGATCACATGAACCGTACATTTGGCATGATGAACAACCTTGTTGGCGGTCGATCCGATCACCAGGTTCTGCAGCCCGGGCTTGTGCGACGCGATGACGATGCAGTCGATCCCGTTGGCCTCGGCATAGTCCACGATCCCCCGCCCGGGGCTGCCGTTGATGACGGCCGGTTCCGCTTCCGGAAGTGCGGCAGCAAGCTGTTTCAGATCGTCCTCATACCCGCTCCGACTGTCTGCCAGAACGCCCTGCGGAATTTCAGCGGCCACATAGGCCGGGATCGGCTCTCTGACGTAAAGCACGGTAAACCGCGCATCATCGCTGGCCAATTGCCGGGCTGCTGCAAACGATAGGTCGTGATTGTGACCCTCTCCCAAAACGACAGGCACCAAAATATTCTTGTACACAAACAGTTCCTTTCCTTGGCTCGGGATTTTCACGATACATGGCGCCATCGTCACGACCTTGATTCAGATCATGCAGAGACGCCCCGCACTGGATGCCTGATGTCGAAGCTGAAAACAGCCCTGCGACGGCCTTTGGCGCTGAACCTTATCTTGGGGTGCAATGAGGTTCTGATCGGTTGCACGACCGGTCTGCGGGCGTAGCTGCCATACTCCCCCTTGCCCGTATGCCTCACCTGATGCAGACTTGTATGCGGAAGAGGAATGTCTGTTTCACCGCTGGGTCTGTTGGCAAACGGACCAG
>JABDPP010000275.1 GCA_013042765.1 Litoreibacter sp. | reverse complement strand
GGGCGGAGATCATCGCGGCCAAGGGCGCGGTCGACGTGGGTCAGGCTTGCGTCGTGGCGCGTGGACAGGCCCTCACAATCGAGGGCTTGCCGGGAACCGATTGGATGCTGCGCTCGCTCTTGGTGCCGGGCAAGTCGGCTTCAACGCCGCGCACGGACCCGGCCGAGGGGATGTTGTCTGATCCGATCGGATGGGCTGCCGATTGGTTGACGGGTGATCCGGAACCATCCCCGGCGGGTCAGACGCAGGGCCCGGTCCGCGATCCTGCGCTGCCCGGCGGCGGTATCCTCGTCAAGATGTCCAAGCCGGGACAGGACAGGCGTGTCGACCTGCCTGCAATCGGGCCAGCAACGTTGCGCCTTGCTGCGCTCTGCGGATTGGAGGGCGTGGTGATCGAGGCCGGTGGCGTCATGGTTCTGGAGCGCGATGAGGTCACGCGGCTTGCGGATGAACTGGGCCTGTTTCTCTGGGTCCGCGCATGAAGATCTACCTCATCGCGGGGGAACCCTCGGGTGACCGCCTGGGCGCGGCGCTGATGGCCGGCCTGAAGGCCCTGAATGGGGATATAAGCTTTTTCGGGGTCGGCGGTCCGCTGATGCAGGCCGAAGGGCTCGACAGCCTCTTTCCGATGGACAATCTGAGCGTGATGGGGCTGGCAGAGGTGCTGCCCCGCCTGCGCAGCCTGTTGCGCTTGCGCGATGACGCGGTGGCCGATGTTCTGGCGCAACAGCCCGATGTGCTGATCACCATAGACAGCCCGGATTTCTGCCTGCGGGTGGCGCGCAAGGTCAAAGCGGCGGCTTCCGCGATCAAGACGGTGCATTATGTCGCGCCCACGGTCTGGGCCTGGCGCCCAAAGCGGGCGGCCAAGATGACCAAAGCGATCGATCATGTGCTGGCCTTGTTCCCATTCGAGCCGCCCTACATGGAAGCCGCCGGTATGGGATGCGATTTCGTAGGCCATCCGGTCGTGGCCGAGCCGGTCGCAAGCGAGGAGGAAGCGGAGGTCTTCCGGGTCAAACACGGGCTTGGCGAAAACCCCATTATCCTTATTCTGCCGGGCTCGCGGATGGGGGAGGTGGGTCGTCTCGCGCCGATCTTTGGTGAGGCTCTGCGTAGTGTCGTGAAGTCCATTCCGAAGGCGCGCCCGGTAATTGTCGCGGCGGGTCCCGTGGCCGCGCGGGTGCGCGAGTTGGTCAAAGGCTGGCCCGGCCAGCCGTTTGTCGTGGATCCCCGTGGGCGCTCAAGTGAGCGGGCGCAGACGGAAAAGCGCGCGGCCTTCCGCGCCGCGAATCTGGCCCTTGCAGCCTCGGGCACTGTCTCACTGGAACTGGCCGCGAGCGGTACGCCGATGGTCATCGCCTATGACATGAACTGGCTGTCGCGCAAGATGATCAAACGGATGCTGCGGGTGGATACTGTGACGCTCGTCAACCTGGTGTCCGAGACGCGTGCCGTGCCGGAGTTTCTGGGCGATGACTGCAAGCCGACAGAAATCGCAGAGGCGCTCGTGGCACTTGTCACCGATGCCGAGGCCCGACAAGCTCAGACTGAAGCCGGCGAGCTCACCATGGAAAGGCTCGGCCGTGGGGCCGAGGCTCCCGGCCTCCGAGCGGCGGAAGCGGTGCTGCGGGTGATTGGTGTAGAGCCCACCGGGGTAGAGCCAGAGCGCTAGAGGCTAAACGGCGCCACCGTGCCGGCGCAAAGCGCGATCATCTTCTCGGGTTCCAGTCGAAAGATATGATGCGGGGTGCCGGCGGCGGCCCAAACGCTCTCGAACTCACACAGGCGCGGATCCACGAAAGCCCGGATCGGGTTGAGATGCCCGACCGGCGCAACACCTCCGATGGCAAAGCCGGTCTGACGGCGGATCAGCGCGGCATCGGCCTTGCCGAGTGGCTCACCCGCAAGAGCGGAGGCCTTGTCCTCGGAGACCCTGTTGCCGCCTGCGGTCAGAAACAGGATCGCCCTGTCGCTTTCTAGCCCGCGGAAGATGATCGACTTGGCGATCTGGTCGACATGGCAGCCCGCCAACTCGGCGGCTTTCTGGGCCGTGCGGGCGGCCTCTCCGGTTTCCATGATGTCGGGTAAGATGCCAGCGGTTTCCAGCGCCGCTCGCACCCGCTTCAAACTCTTGCTCATGGAGCAGTCATGCGGTGGCACAGGCGCAATTGCAAGCTTGACCGAACCCCCGCCACCTCGCATCGTTACGACGATGACGTTTTCCCGGCAAATGACCCGTTGCCCGATTCCCCACAATACGGAACTGGCGCAGGACACGGTGGCCCTTTTCGGTGATCTGCCGGGCCCATTGCGTGACCTGATTGGCGGGGCTGCAGGGTGTAGTCCTTACCTCGCTGCGCTGCTGAGCCGCGAGCAGACGTGGATTTCACAGCTGGAAGACTTCGGGGCCGAGGATCTGCGT
>JABDPP010000265.1 GCA_013042765.1 Litoreibacter sp. | reverse complement strand
CTCCCATTGCGCTTCAAGCGCCTGCGACAGCCGTTCGACGTCGCCGGAGGGTTCGTGCATATCGGGCTCTTCGACCTCGACATAGTACAGCCGGACGGCGGGGCTCATGACGATGTCGCGCGCCTCGGCGCGTTTGCGCACGACCTGCCGGTGGACCTGGCTTTCCGGCGGCACATCGATCACAACGTCGCCCTGTACGGTGGCCTGGCAGCCAAGGCGGCGTCCTTCCGCCAGCCCGCGCTTGTCGTCATAGCGCTGTTCAACACTGTTCCACGGGCTCAGCGCGTCCGTTGCGACGTTCACCCCGTGTTTGGGGAATTCGCCATAGGACGGCGTGATCTGGCATTTCGAGCAGATACCGCGACCGCCACAAACGGAATCGAGATCGACGCCCAGCTGTCGTGCCGCTGTCAGGATCGGTGTTCCCACCGGAAAACGGCCGCGTTTCCCGGACGGTGTGAAGACTACAAGAGGATCAGCGGGCGACATCGATGCAGTGCGATCAGGCCCGGCGTCGGCGTCGACCGCCCGCGCGCCCGCCACGCTGCGCGGCCTCGGATCCGTCTGCGTTCGTGGCTTTGTTAAAGCGGATCCAGGCGCTGCCATGAGGATCGTTATCAGTCAGGAAATTCGCGGCGCGGATTGCCTCCATTTCGGAACCTGCGCGGGGCTTGGTCGAGCCCATCCCAGTCAGTTGGGCCAGAACCTCGGGGTCGACGTCATCAGGTACGATGATGCCGGCCGCGGCTAGTTGGGCTTTCTTTTCCTCAAGCTTCACGGGCCCAACAGGCAGGGCGATCGGGTTCATGATCGCGCTGGTCATGCCCGCGCCCATGGCCATCGGCAGGAAGGCGTTGTTGATGCCGTGGCGGTTCGGCAGGCCGAAGCTGATATTGGAGGCGCCGCACGTGGTGTTGACGCCAAGCTCCTCGCGCAGGCGGCGCACCAGCGTGAAGACCTGAAGCCCTGCGGTTCCCATAGCGCCGATCGGCATCACCAGCGGATCGACGACGATATCGTGGGCGGGAATTCCGAAATCCGCGGCGCGTTCGACGATCTTCTTTGCCACCGCGAAGCGCACGTCCGGGTCTTCGGAGATCCCGGTGTCGTCGTTGGAGATTGCCACAACCGGTACGTTGTATTTCTTGACCAGTGGGAGCACGAGCTCCAGTCGGTCTTCCTCGCCTGTGACAGAGTTCAGCAGCGGCCGACCCTCAGCCAGCTCAAGGCCGCGTTCCAGCGCACCGGGAACCGAGCTGTCGATACATAAAGGAACGTCTACAAGTCCTTGAACAAGCTCAATCATCTTGCCCATCAAGGGCGGCTCAGTCTCGTTCGGGTTCGGGTTCGAGTTGTAGACAACACCGGCGTTCACGTCGAGAACATTGGCCCCGGCCGCGACCTGGGCCAGAGCGTCCTTTTCCACGGTCGAGAAATCGCCAGCCTCGAGCTCGGCGGCGAGCTTCTTGCGCCCGGTAGGGTTGATCCGCTCCCCGATCACGCAGAATGGCTCGTCAAAGCCAATTACGACGGTTTTTGTTTTGGATTCCAGTATGGTGCGGGTCATTCTTTATGCTTCTTTCAGCTTTGTGCGGCGGGAATGGCAGAGCGCCCGCCATTCGCAATCGCCCAGTTCGCGTTGGTTTTGATCCCGCCCAGCGGGAAGAAATGGACGTTGGTTATGTTGAAGTCAGGATGCGCCGCCTTGTGGGCCGCAAGCTCCGCGACGAATTCTGTCGGCTCATAGGGCAGAAGCAGCTTGCTCACATCCATGGCCCGTTTCTGCAGGATCTTCAGAGACGGCCCAACACCGCAGGCGATGGCGAACTTGATGAGTGTTTGCAGTTTTGCGGGGCCGGCCACGCCGATATGGATCGGAAGGGTGATGCCGGCCTCTGCCAGCGCGTTTGCCCAGGCGATTACGGGTTTGGCGTCAAAGGCGAATTGGGTCGCGAGCGCCATTTTTGCGTCGGTGCGCTCGGAAAAGCCCTGTTTCCAGCGGAGCGCGTCTTCGACATTCTTCATGGAGCCATCGGGATCGATATCGCGATTGCCCTCCGGATGCCCCGCGACATGCAGGCGTTTGAAGCCGGCCTTGTCGAAAAGACCCGTCTCCATCAGCTGCATCGAGCTTTCAAAAGCACCGTGGGGCTCGGCCACGCCACCTGCGAGGAGGAGAGCTTGATCGACGCCTGCCTCGCCCTGATAGCGTGCGATCCAGTCGGCTAGCACGGCGTTATCCTTGATTATGCGGGCCGGGAAATGCGGCATGACCCGGAACCCGTCGCGCGCCAGACGGGACGCAGTTGCGACCATGTCCTCGATCGGGGTGCCCTCGATGTGGGCGATGTAGACACGCGTCCGTTCGGGCAGGAGCGCGCGGAAATCCTCCACCTTCTCAGCGGTACGGGGCATGACCTCGATCGAGTAGTCCTGCAACAAGCTCTCGATCTCGGGAGAGACCGCCTTTTCGACGGGCGCGTCTTTGCGCTTGAAGTTCAGCAAGGCCATCAGCCAATCCTTCATATGCTCAAGCCGATTTGCCGTCATTGGCAATCAGGGCTTTGATTTTCTCCACGTCGTAGTCTGCATCCAGGCGCGCGGCTTCAGCTTTTGCGACCTCTTGGGCATCGCCTTCGACACTGTAGGGTGGCGCCTTGCGCCAATCCGCCAGATAGGCGTCGGTGTCGCGGGCGCCAACTTTCATGGCGCAGCGGTCAATGGCCTGCTCGAAACGCTCGGGCAATTGCACCTTGGCGCCGCGCCGGCCTTTGCCGACGATGACCTGCGCCGGGATATCGCGCCAGTAAACGATTGTGACATCCGCCATGCTTTTAACCTTTCCCACAGTCTCGACTGTGACCCTAGCTCGATTTGTTGCGAACACAGCGGTCGATTTCGACAGAAAACCAGCGTCCAGCGACTTGCAGCTAAATTGCCCGTGGGATGTCTCTGCGCGTCGCTTCATCTCTCGACGTGTCTATGACATCGGCCCCCTGGAACGCCAGAGCATGCTCTCATCGTTCTGCTCAAGGTTTTTATGAGCCGGTTTGCAGGAGAAAACTTGCGTGACGCTGGGGCGATGCCTAGGTTGAGGTTAACCCCAAATTGGAGGCCCCGGCAGTTATGGCGCGAAAGACGCCCAAACCCGCGGGCGGTTACGTCAAACCGGTCGCACGACCTGAACCAGAAAACCGCCCGCTCGCGGCGCCGGATCCGGCTGACCTATATGCCGCGCTCGACCTCGGGACGAACGCGTGCCGGATGCTGGTTGCGCAGCCTAAAGGCTCGCAGTTTCACGTCGTCGACAGTTTCTCCAAATCCGTACAGTTGGGGGCCGGGCTCGAAGCCTCCGGACGCTTGTCACGCTCATCGATGGCCCGCACCGTCGGGGCGCTGAAGATTTGCCAGAAGAAACTGCGCCATCACGATGTGCGCCGCATGCGCCTCGTGGCGACCGAGGCCTGCCGGCGTGCGCGCAATGCCGGGGAGTTCATCGATCTGGTGAAACGCGAGACCGGTTTGGAGCTCGAGATCATTGAGCCGGAGGAAGAGGCGCGTCTGGCCGTTGTCAGCTGTGCACCGCTGGTCAGCGTAAAGACCGAACAATTGCTGGTGGTTGATATCGGCGGCGGCTCGACGGAGTTGGTCTGGATTGACCTCTCGCGGGTGCCGAGGGTCGACCGGCCCCGTGCGATCATGCGCCTGCACACAGGCTTTGATCCCGCAGAGAGCGGGTTTCCGGCCGCGAAAGTCGTCGACTGGATCTCCGTGCCTCTGGGCGTGGCGACCTTGCGCGATCAGTTCAATGACGTGGATGATGACGCCGCGCGCTTTGCCCTGATGAGTTGGTTTTTCGAAGAGAACCTCGCCGAATTCTCGCCCTACAAGGATGCCGATCAGGTGCGCGAGGGCTTTCAGATCGTGGGCACCAGCGGCACGGTGACCACCGTGGCAGCAAGCCATCTGGGGTTGCGCCGGTATGACCGCAACAAGGTGGATGGTTTGCGCATGACCTCGGATCAGATCGACCATGTGATCCAGAGTTACCTGCATATGGGACCCGAGGGTCGGCGCACTGATCCACGTATTGGGCGTGATAGGCATGCGCTGATAATGTCAGGGGCGGCGATCCTGCAGGCGCTGCTGCGGGTCTGGCCGACCGACCGGCTCTCGGTCGCGGATCGGGGCCTGCGCGAGGGGCTGCTTTATGCGCAGATGAGCAGCGATGGCGTCTTGGAGGAGGGGCCCTACTGATCTGGCCATTTGCGGGCTGGCAGAGTATGGGCTTTGGATGTTTTTAGAGAAATGAAGAACTGAGCAATGGCTAAGAATACCAGCGGGCGCGGACAGCGGGATCTCAAGGTGAAGGTCAAGACAGCACGCGGGCGCAAGCTGTCTTCGACGCGCTGGCTCGAGCGGCAGCTGAACGATCCTTATGTCAAACGGGCCCAGTCCGAAGGCATGCGGGGACGGGCTGCCTACAAGATTCTCGAGACTGACGACAAGTACCGGTTTCTGGTTCCAGGCGCACGAGTGGTCGATCTTGGCTGCGCGCCGGGGGGCTGGTGTCAGGTTGCCGTCAAGCGGGTCAACGCGCTTGGCGAGCGAAAAACCAAGGCCGTGGGGCGGGTTCTCGGGATCGACATTCAGGAAGTTGAGTCGATCGCGGGCGCGGAAACCCATGTTTTGGACTTTCTGGAGGATGATGCCGACCAGCAGGTGAAAGACTGGCTCGGTGGGCCGGCTGATGTCGTGATGAGCGACATGGCGGCAGCAAGCTCAGGCCACAAGCAGACCGATCATTTGCGGATCATCGCCTTGTGCGAGGCCGCTGCATATTTCGCGTTTGATGTCCTCGAAGAGGGGGGCACCTTCGTGGCCAAGGTTCTGGCAGGAGGAGCAGAGGGAGATCTGCAGAAGCTCCTGAAGCAGAAATTCACCAAGGTTGCAAATTTCAAACCGCCTGCAAGTCGTTCGGACAGTTCGGAGAAATTCGTCGTGGCCACCGGTTTTCGGGGCTGAAACAGCGCGAACCTGACTTCCTTGCTCGGTTCCACGCAGAAATTGGCAAAAATACCTGAACGCTCTTGACCTTCCAGTCACGGGAACCCTTATCTCGATCCCATAGGATTGAGAAAAGGCTTTGGCCATGACGCATCAGGATGAGAAGTTGGGTGGTATGCGCCTGCAGATCAGCCGGTTGAGCTGTGGCTCCTGCGTTGGGCGGGCGGAAAATGCGCTCGGATCGGTTCCGGGTGTCTCCACCGCCGAGGTGAACCTTGCAACCGAATCCGCATTGGTTCGGGGGCAGGGCATCAAGGCCGGGGCGCTTGTCGCTGCGTTGGAGCAGGCGGGGTATCCGGCCGTAACGCAAGCGGTCCAACTGGAGGTTGAGAACCTGTCCTGTGCGTCTTGCGTTCAGCGGCTGGAGACCGCGTTGCTGGGCGTGCCCGGGGTCGTTCGCGCACAGGTCAATCTTGCAACCGGACGGGCCGAGGTGGAGCTTTTGTCCGGCAGTGGAGCGCGTGACGACATGCTACGCGCTGCGGACATTGCGGGATATCCGGTGCATCTGGTGAAATCCGGTGAAGATGCAGCCGATCGCCAGTCCGCAGCCGCTGATCAGCTTTGGTCCTCGTTCATGCTGGCTGCGATGCTGACCTTGCCGGTTTTCGTCCTTGAGATGGGCAGCCATGCGCTTCCAGCGTTTCACATGTGGATCGAGAACTCCATTGGCACCCAAACAAGCCGCTTGATCCAGTTTGCTCTGACCACTGCCGTTCTGGTTTGGCCGGGACGGCAGTTCTTCCTGCTTGGCGTTCCGGCCTTACTCAAGGGCGCGCCTGACATGAACTCGCTTGTCGCGCTCGGGGCAGGTGCCGCCTGGGTGTTTTCGGTTGTCTCGACCTTCCTGCCGGGGATCCTGCCCTCCGGAAGCGCGGCTGTTTATTTTGAAGCGGCAGCGGTCATTGTCACTCTGATCCTGCTCGGGCGGTGCCTTGAGGCGCGCGCCAAAGGGCGCACGGGGGAGGCGATCCGAAAGCTGATCGGCTTACGCGCCAAGACGGCGCGGGTGGAACGAGATGGACAGCTCCTCGAATTGCCTGTTGAGGATGTCGTGGTCGGCGATCTGCTTCATCTGCGGCCCGGGGAAAAGATTGCAGTTGATGGAGTGGTGACAAGCGGCACCAGCTATGTCGATGAAAGCATGATTTCCGGTGAACCGATCCCGGTTCTCAAGAGCGATGGCGCGCCGCTTGTCGGTGGCACTGTAAACGGCACCGGAGCGCTCGTCTTTCGGGCGGAGAAGGTTGGTGCCGATACGGCGCTGGCCCAGATCATCCGTATGGTCGAGCGCGCGCAGGCCGCGCGTCTGCCCATTCAGGATGCGGTCAACCGGGTCACCTTGTGGTTCGTACCTGCCGTCATGGCCGCTGCCGCTTTGACTGTGGCGCTTTGGCTGATCTTCGGACCGGATCCGGCGCTTGGATATGCGCTTGTGGCTGGGGTTGCGGTTCTGATCATCGCTTGTCCCTGTGCGATGGGTTTGGCCACGCCGACCTCGATCATGGTTGGGACCGGACGGGCTGCGGAGCTGGGTGTTCTGTTTCGCAAGGGCGACGCGCTGCAAAGCCTGCAGGGTGTCGAAGTCGTGGCGCTCGACAAAACCGGTACCCTGACCGAAGGGCGGCCTGAATTGAGCGATCTGAAACTTGCGCCGGGATTTGATGAGCCGGACGTGCTGCGTCTCGTGGCGGCGGTTGAAGAGCGCTCCGAGCACCCGATTGCGGCTGCAATCGTCCGGGCTGCGC
>JABDPP010000263.1 GCA_013042765.1 Litoreibacter sp. | reverse complement strand
GTTTCGGACGAGGTCCGCAAGACCACCTGTTACATGTGTGCCTGCCGCTGCGGCATTGATGTGCACATGAAGGATGGGCAGGTCGCCTATATCGAGGGCAACCGGGACCATCCCGTAAATCGCGGCGTTCTCTGCGCCAAGGGGTCTTCAGGGCTTATGCAGCACCTGTCCCCGGCCCGCCTGAAAGCGCCGATGAAAAGGGTCGGACCGCGCGGTTCCGGAGAGTTCGAAGAGATTTCCTGGGACGAGGCGCTGGAGATCTCTACCGGCTGGCTGAAGCCGCTGCGCGAGTCCGACCAGTCGAAACTGGCTTTCTTCACTGGCCGCGACCAGTCGCAGAGCTTTACGAGTTTCTGGGCGCAATCCTTCGGCACGCCGAATTACGCGGCGCACGGCGGGTTCTGCTCGGTCAACATGGCGGCGGCCGGGATATACACGATGGGCGGCGCATTCTGGGAGTTCGGTCAACCGGACTGGGACCGCACGAAGCTGTTCCTGATATTCGGCGTGGCGGAAGACCACGATTCAAACCCGATCAAGATGGGTCTCGGCAAGCTGAAGGCGCGCGGCGCTAAGGTGATCGGCGTCAACCCGATCCGCACCGGCTATAACGCCATTGCCGACGAATGGGTCGGCATTACGCCCGGCACCGACGGGCTGTTCGTTCTGTCGCTGGTTCACTGCCTGATGAAGGCGGGGAAGATCGATCTGGAGTATCTCGCCCGCTTCACCGACGCCCCCTGCCTTGTGAACGAAGATCCCGCCAGCGACGAGCACGGTCTGATCCTGAAGAACGAAGCTGGCAAGGCGCTGGTCATCGACCGGCGCACCGGCAAGCCCGAGGCCTTCGACACGCCCGGTGTGCAGCCGGATCTGGCAGCCAGTTATCGTCACGCCGGCGTCACCCACCGGCCGGTCCTGCACCATATGGCCGAGGCCTATCTGGCCGAGACCTACGCGCCCGAGACCGTCGCGGAAAAGATCGGCATCCCGGCGGACCGCATCCGCGCCATCGCCGCCGACATCGCCCGCGTCGCCTTCGACGAAGCGATCGAACTGGATCGGCAATGGACGGATTTTCGTGGCGACACGCACAAGAAGATGCTCGGTCGACCGGTCAGCTTTCACGCCATGCGCGGGATCAGCGCTCATTCGAACGGGTTTCAGACCTGCCGCGCGCTGCACACGCTGCAAATCCTGCTGGGCACAGTCGAAGTCCCCGGCGGCTTCCGCTTCAAACCGCCCTATCCCAAGCCGTTCTGGGCGCACCCCAAACCGCACGCGAAACCGCAACCCGGCCAGCCCCTGGACGGACCCCACCTTGGCTTTATCCACGGCCCCGACGACCTGCTCATCGCGGACGATGACCCGCAGATCAACGACCAGCACGCCGCACGGCGCATCGACAAGGCGTTCTCGTGGGACAACCCGATGAGCGCGCATGGCCTGATGCACATGGTCATCTCGAACGCGCATGCGGGCGACCCGTACAAGATCGACACCCTGTTTCTGTATATGGCGAACATGTCGTGGAACTCGTCAATGAACACGTCTGGCGTCATGGAGATGCTGACGGACACGGACGAGAACGGCGATTACATCATCCCGCGGATCATCTATTCGGACGCCTATTCCTCCGAGATGGTGGCCTATGCCGACCTGATCCTGCCCGACACGACCTATCTGGAACGCCACGACTGTATCTCGCTGCTGGACCGGCCGATCTGCGAGGCCGAGGCGGCAGCCGATGCGATCCGCTGGCCGGTCGTCGAACCCGACCGCGATGTGCGCGGCTTTCAGTCGGTGCTGTGCGATCTGGGCGCGCGGCTGGGGCTGCCGGGGTTCGTAAACGAGGACGGCAGCCAGAAATTCGCCGATTACGCCGAATATATCCAGAACCACGAACGCAGGCCCGGCGTCGGCCCGCTGGCCGGTTGGCGCGGCGATGGCGACCAGCACGGGCGCGGTCCGTCAAACCCCGACCAGATCGAGAAATACAAGAAGAACGGCAGTTTCTGGATTGCGCACATTCCGGAAGAAGCCGAATTCTACAAGCCGTGGAACAGCGCCTATCAGGACTGGGCCGTAAGCCTTGGGATCTACGACAAGCCGACACCCTTCCTGTTCACGCTTCTGTCCGAGCCGCTCCGCCGGTTCCAACTGGCTGCTGAAGGCAAGCACCGTCGCCAACCGCCCGAACACCTTCGCAAGCGCATCGCCGAGACGATGACGCCGCTGGCAACCTGGTATCCTCCGTTTTCGGATGCCGACGAAGGCTTCGATGTTCACGCGCTGACCCAGCGGCCGATGGCGATGTATCACTCGTGGGGGTCGCAGAACGTGTGGCTGCGGCAGATCCACGGGCGCAACCCGCTCTATGTTCCGACGGCAATCTGGGAGAAAAACGGTTTCAAGGAGGGCGATTGGGCGAAAGTCACGTCGCCCCACGGCGAAATCACTGTGCCGGTGGCCCATATGGCCGCGCTGAACCAGAACACCGTCTGGACCTGGAACGCCATCGGCAAACGCAAGGGGGCCTGGGCGCTGGACAACGACGCGCCCGAAGCGACCGAAGGTTTCCTGTTGAACCACATCATCCACGAGTTGCTGCCGCCCAAGGGCGATGGGCTCAGATGGTCGAACTCGGACCCGATCACCGGTCAGGCGGCATGGTTCGACCTGCGCGTGCGCGTCGAGAAAACCACGGCGCCGCAGGAGAGCCAGCCGGCGCATCCGCCGCAGAAAAGCCCGGTCGGACCGGCACCCGATGTTGTGAAGCGGAAGGTGGGCGCATGACCTCGCTGCCGGAATACACCGAAAAGACGCTGGGGCTGGTCATCGACCTGGACACCTGTGTCGGGTGTCACGCCTGCGTCACCGCCTGCAAGGGCTGGAACACCGAGAACTATGGCGCGCCGCTGGCGGATACCGATGCCTATGGCGCGGAACCCGTGGGCAGCTTTCTCAACCGCGTTCACAGCTACGAAGTGCAGCCCGAGACAGGGCCGGCACAGTTGTTCCACTTTCCCAAGTCGTGTCTGCATTGCTCGGATGCGCCCTGCGTCACCGTCTGCCCGACCGGCGCCAGCTACAAACGTGTCGAGGATGGGATCGTTCTGGTCAACGAGAGCGATTGCATCGGCTGCGGCCTGTGCGCATGGGCCTGCCCCTACGGCGCGCGCGAGCTCGATCAGGCCGAAGGCGTGATGAAGAAATGCACGCTTTGCTTGGACCGGATCTACAACGAAAACCTTCCCGAGGAAGACCGGCAGCCGGCTTGTGTGCGCACCTGCCCTGCCGGCGCCCGCCACTTTGGCGACCTGGGCGATGAAACCAGCGCCGTCAGCCAATTGGTGGCTGAACGCGGCGGATTTGACCTCATGCCCGAACAGGGGACCAAGCCCGTCAACAAATACCTTCCGCCACGCCCCAAGGACGAGCAGATCGATATCCTCGCCCCGTTGCTGGCCCCGATCGCAGAAGAGCCTGCGGGCTTTCTGGGCTGGCTTGACCGCACCTTGGAGAAGCTCTGATGCATCCCGCACCGTCGATCATCTTTTTTACCGTGTTCTCGGGCCTGGGCTTCGGAATGCTGACATTTCTAGGCCTCGGCAAACCTGATGTCTCCGGATTCACGGCTTTCGTGTTCTTCGCCATCGCCTTCGCGCTGGCCGTCGCGGGTCTTGCAGCTTCTGCCTTCCATCTCGGCAATCCGCAGCGCGCCCTCAAGGCCTTCACCCAATGGCGCAGCAGTTGGTTGTCGCGGGAAGCCTGTCTGAGCGTTGCGGCCCTCTCCGTCATGGCGTTCTACGCAATCGGCGTGGTGCGTTTTGACAACCGCATACCTGCTCTCGGCTTGATCGGGGCCGGCCTGTCTCTGCTCACCGTGTTCACCACTTCGATGATCTATGCGCAGCTCAAAACCGTGCCGCGCTGGAACCAATGGAGCACGCCTGCGCTGTTTCTTCTGTATGCACTCACCGGCGGCGCGTTCCTAACCGGGCAGACCAGCATACTGAACTGGCTGTTTCCGGCCCTGACCTTAATGCAGATCTTTGCATGGGTGCAGGGAGACAAGCTCTTCGCAGACTCCGGCACGACACTGGAGACGGCCACCGGGCTGGGCCACATCGGCAAGGTCCGCCTGTTTGAGGCACCGCATACCAGCGGAAATTACCTGACCAAGGAAATGGTCCACGTGGTCGGGCGCAAACATGTCCCGATACTTCGGGTGATCGGTCTTTTGAGCCTGAGTGTGCTGCCGTGGGCCGGACTGACGCTTCTTCCGTTCAACCATGTGTTGGCACTGGTCACGGTGCTGCTGCACATTATAGGTGCGGTCACCATTCGCTGGTTGTTCTTCGCACAGGCCGAGCACACGGTCGGGCTTTATTACGGCAAACGCTGAAACGTGCTTTCGAGTGGTCCGGGCGACTGATCTGATCAGTCGTTATCGCTCAGACCTGCCCCGGCGCCGGAGGCCCGTGAACTCTCGCTCTCCGGCACGAAGGTTTTTGCCGCCAACTTTTCGAGGCGGGTCCAGGTCTCTTGACCGACCATCAAAGGGGGACGCCCTGCGGAAGGTGCTACCTCAAGATCCTCGGAGCGCGCGGTCAGACGCAGATCCTCGGGCCCAACTTTTTCCACCACCATGTCCTTGCCCGTGACGGCACGGTTACAGGAGATCAGCGCCTGCAGGATCTCTGGAGCGTCGAGGTTGCGCAATTCGAGGGCTTGGCCGGTTTCAGCACGAGCCAGATCCAGTGCGCAGGGTCCATCCATGACCGCCCGGGCCTCCTCAAACACCAGAGCGTCCGGCTGACGTTCCGGCAGGCGTGTGGTCCCTGAAACCTGCAACGCTTCGGGCAGAGTTTCGATTGCCTGCCCCATCCACGGAACCGCAGCGGCAAGATCCTGCGCCAACCCCAGCGGGAGCCCCGCCCCGCGCCCCGCCTTGAGCACCAGCGCCTGCACTTCGTTGAGCGAGCGTCTCATGACGCAAACACCGGAAGCCACCAGTCGTCTGCCGCGTCCAGCTCATCGAAAAGCGGCGCGCCCTGACAAAGCGTAATCCGCGTCCAGCGGTCCGATTTCGGGTCAAACTTCGCAGCGCCGAAAAAGGCGAGCTTGCAGCGCAGCATATCGATCGGCTTGCAGCCCTCACCAATCAGGTTGTCGCGGATCTCTGCATAGGGATGGGTGGCGCTCAGTTGTACCCTGCGCACCGCCGCACGATGCTGGGGGAAGGCTCACAGAAATTGGGCGAGCCCGCCGCTCTGCCCCTCCAGATCCCTGTAAAGGTCCTGAACCTGACGCGCGATATCCAGCGGGCTTTCCAGATCCGCGCCGGGTTCCTCGTAGCGACGTCCCAGGCGAGGCTCCTGCTTTTCTTCGCTGACGTACCAGAACTGAGCGGTTTCAGCCGTATCGTCGAAATCATACCGAAGCGCGAAATCATACTCCGTCTCGATCCGCGCACGCAGCATGGCCAGATCCATACCGGGATCGAGCGCGACCGGCCCTGTCC
>JABDPP010000260.1 GCA_013042765.1 Litoreibacter sp. | reverse complement strand
GCGTTGGCGTCATCTTCTTCCTGATCTTCACCGTGCTCGTGGGCTGGATCGGCAAGGGATTGCTGGGTCGCTCACTGCTGCATTGGGGCGAAAGGATCGTCGACCGAATGCCGGTTGTCCGCTCGATCTACAACGGCCTCAAGCAGATCGCCGAGACCGTGTTCTCACAACGCGACACATCTTTCGACCGCGCCTGCCTCGTGGAGTATCCGCGCCGGGGCATCTGGGCGATCGCCTTCATCTCGACCAGCGCCAAAGGCGAGATCGATGCCGGCATTCCTGTCGATGATGGGATCATGTCGATCTTCCTGCCGACCACGCCGAACCCGACCTCGGGCTTCCTGCTCTTCGTGCCGAAAAGCGATGTGATCGAGCTCGACATGAGCGTGGAGGACGCCGCCAAGCTGGTGATTTCAGCGGGCCTCGTCTATCCCAATTCCAAAGACCCCAGCAAGCCGCCCGCACTGGCCGCCCAGTAACGGGCGAAGTAACGGGCGCAGCGCGACCCCAGATTTTACTGGGCCGCCTTCTGCAATGCCTTGCCACCTGATTCCAGATCCCGGCCCATGCCGCCCATGGTCTCGCAGGCCGACAGGCCGAAGACCAGCACGAGGGCGCTTGCTACTCGAAAAATCATACCAGACTCCTTTCCATGAAAGCTTTGCGACGCCCTTTAACGGTGTCGCGCAACTTTCTGCAAGACCAAGGTCGCGCGTCTATTCCTCGTACCACCAGACATCCGGCAGAAAGCCGATCCAGTCCCCATAAGCCGGCAGGCGGTCCGAGAATACCAACCGCCGGTCATGGGCGATGCGTGACACCTTCGAATACCAGATCGGGATCACGTAGCGCCCAGCCGTCAGGATCCGGTCCAGCGCCCGCACTGCGGCCACGTAATCCTTCTGGTCTGTCACGGTTAGCATCGTGTTGATCATCGCCTCGGCAGCGGGCGAATCCATGCCCATCCAGTTGCGCGATCCGGGCTGCTCGACCCCGGCCCGGCCCCAGTAGAGCAACTGCTCGTTGCCCGGGCTCAGCGACAACCCGCGACTGTAAAAAGTCATATCAAAATCAAAGAGATCAGAGCGCTCCTTGTATTGCGCGCCATCCACCGTCGCCACGGTTGCGAAGATCCCCAGACGCTCCAGCGCCTGCTTGTAGATATTGATGATCGCGCGGTTCTCCGAGCTGCCCTGACGCAGCAGGATCTCGAAGCGGAACGCCTGCCCGTCCTTCTGCAGAACGCCGTCCTTCACCGACCAGCCCGCCTCTTCCAGCAGCGCCGTGGCCTTGCGGATGCCGCGCCGGTTGCGCCCCGACCCGTCGGAGACCGGCAGGCTGTAGCCCTCCAGGGTACCCGGCACCAGTTCAGACGCAAAAGGCGCCAGCAGGTCCGCGACCTTTCCTTCGGCCGGACCCGCGGACATCGCGAAGGACGAGTTCGAGAAATAGGAGGTAATGCGCGGCTGGCTGCCGCCATTGAGCTTTTCATTGATGAACTCGAAATTGAACGCCTGGATCAACGCCTCGCGCACCCGCCAGTCGGAAAACGGCGCGCGCCGCGTGTTCATGACAAAACCGCGAATGCCCGAGGGGCGCTGATGCCCGATCTCGGATTTCACAACCGTACCGTCCTGAGCCCGCCCGAAGTTATACTGCGTGTCCCAGCGAGCAGCGTTATTCTCGCGCAGGATGTTCAGCTCACCGGCTTTGAACGCCTCGAACATCGCGGTGGCATCCCCGAAGAACTCGAACCGGATCTCATCGAAGTTATGTGTCCCGCGCCGCAGCGGCAGATCCTTGCCCCAGTAATCGGGATTGCGCTTGAGGGAGACGAACCGCCCCGCCTCGAAACTGTCCACCACGTAGGCCGAGGTCGCGATCGGAACCTCGTCAATCCCGCTCTCGGCAAAATCACGTCCTTCCCATTGGGACTTCTTGAGGATGGGCCGCAGCCCCATGATGAGCGCCAGCTCGCGGTCCTGCACATTGAAGGTGAACCGGACCGAGCGCGGGCCGGTCTGCTCAGCCTTCTCAATCTTCGTCCAGCTCGCCGCGTAGCGCGGATGGCCCTTGGTCCCGAGGGTCTCGTAGGACCACAGAACGTCCTCCACCGTCACCGGAGAGCCATCGGAAAACCGCGCCTCTTCGCGCAGCACGAAACTGACCGAGTCGCCCTCGGGCGAAACCTCAATCGATTCGGCAAGGAGTCCGTAAAGTGTGAAAGGTTCGTCCCAACTGCGGCCCATCAGGCTCTCGTAAGCAAGATATCTCAGCTGCCAGGGAACCCGCCCTTTTCGGATGTGCGGGTTAAGGGAATCGAAGCCTCCGACCTCTCCCATCACCACTTTTCCGCCCTTTGGCGCGTCCGGATTGACGTAGCTCAATGACACAAAATCGGGTGGTAACGCAGGGTCGCCATACATAGCTATGCCATGGCGAGGCTCGGCCTGAGCAGCCGGGATACACATTAAGGTTAATATCAGACAGAAACAAAACCGCGTCAGCGGGGCGACTGGTGCCATATTAAAAACAATCCTGCTGGCCTCGTTTTCATTGCCTCCCAGCGTAGCTATGGAGTTCAACCTTTTCAAACTTTTAGCTTGGCGGCACGCGGATGATTGCTTATAACAGTGTCACTGCTCGATAGGTTTCTTGCCTGTATGAAACCTGCCTCAATAACTTAACGCCAGCTTCGTGCTGGCGTTTTTTTTGTGCTCCAACCACCGATCTTCCGTTCCGCTTGGTTAATGTTTTTGGTGCCTTTCGCAGGTGCAGCATATATGCTGCAGGGGAACAACACCCCTCAGAGAAAGCCCCACCATGACCCATACCGCCCAGCTGACCGGAAAAACCGCGCTTGTGACCGGATCGAACTCCGGCATTGGTCTTGGCATCGCCCGCGCGCTCGCGGGTTGCGGCGCCAATGTGATCCTGAACTCGTTTACCGACCGCGATGAAGATCACGCGCTCGCCGCGGGGATCGCGCAGGATGCGGGCGTCGAGGCGCGCTACATCCAGGCGGACCTCTCCGTAGGGGCCGATGCCCGCCGGCTGGTGGAGCAGGCCGGACAAGTCGACATCCTCGTGAACAATGCCGGCATCCAGCATGTCGCCCCGATCGACGAGTTCCCGGTGGAGCGCTGGGACACGATCATCGCCATCATGCTGAACTCTGTCTTTCACACCACTGCCGCCGCCCTTCCGGGGATGCGCGCAGCCGGATGGGGCCGGATCATCAACATGTCCTCGGCCCACGGGTTGACGGCCTCCCCCTTCAAATCCGCCTATGTCTCCGCCAAGCATGGCGTCGTCGGCATGACCAAGGTCGTGGCGCTGGAAACGGCGCAGGAGCCGATCACCGCCAACGCGATCTGCCCGGGCTACGTGATGACCCCACTGGTCGAAGCACAGATCCCCGACACGATGAAGCAATACGGCTTGGACCGCGAAACCGCGATCCGTGACGTGATCCTCGCCCGCCAGCCCTCCAAGCAGTTTGCCAGTATCGAGCAGGTGGCCGGCATCGCCGCCTTCCTGTGCTCGGACGCGGCCGAACAGGTGACCGGCACCACGCTCAGTGTCGATGGCGGCTGGACGGCGCTCTGATGCGCGCACCTATCTCAGGGATGTCACCCAAAGGATCAGCGCGTCCTCGGCGCTGATCGAGATCACGTTGTGGCCCATGGCCGCGTCGTAATAGGCGCTGTCGCCGCGGCGCATCTCCACCGGCTCGTAAAACTCCGTGAACAGTCGGATCGCACCGGTCAGCACGTAGAGGAATTCTTCCCCCTCGTGGCGCACCCAGCCGTCGAACGCGTCGAAGGAGCGCGCCCGGACCCGCGCGCGGTACGGCAACATCGCCTTCTTGCTAAGGGCCGCGTTAAGCAACTCGTGATCATAAGTGGCCGTGGCATGGGCCTGCCCCTCGCCCGAGCGGGTGACATCCATCCGCCCGTTCACCTGCTGGCGCGTTGAAGGCGTGAAGAGCTGCGGCATGTCGATGCCCAGCCCTTCGGCCAGCTTGCGCATCAGCTCGAACGTAGGCGACATCTGCTCGTTCTCGATCTTGGACAGCGTCGACCGCGCCAACCCGGCTTCCTGCGCGGCCTGCTCCAGCGTCCAGTTGCGCGCCTTGCGCAGCTCGCGCACCCGCTGGCCAAGGTTCAGAGGCTCCACCGCAACCGGCTCCCCGCTTTCGCGGGCCAGTCGGATAACACTTGGTTCCTGAGGTTGGTCAGATCGGCTCATGCCCCTGATTAAAGCGCTAGGGGGTGGGCTTGCAATGGGGCGTCCATCGCCCTAGGCCAAGTCTGATGCTTTCTGTTGACGATACCGGGCCCGTCGCGCCCTGCCCCGCCCCTTTCAACCTCGCGGCCTATGTGCTGGCGCGTGCCGCCGAGTTTCCCGACAAGATCGCGCTTGAAGTGGTCGGCAAGACAGCCGAGGACGTCACCCGCTGGAGCTACGCCGAACTGGACCGTGCTGTGGCGGGTGTCGCCACCGGGCTAAAGGAGCGCGGGCTCACCCCCGGAAATCGGGTGCTGATCCGGATCGGCAACCATGTCGAGTTTCCCATCGCCTATCTCGGCGCGATCCATGCCGGGTTGGTGGCCATCCCGAGCTCGGCCCAGCTCACCGCCCCCGAGGTAACCCGCATCGCGGCCCTGTCCGGCCCCGCCGTGATCCTTGCCGAAGACGGCATCGCCCTGCCCGACGACTGTGACGCCCCAGTGGTCGGACTGGCCGAGCTGGACGAGATGATGCGCCTGCCCGCCTCGGATCCCGACCTGGGGGACCCGAACCGGCTCGCATATATCATCTTCACCTCCGGAACCTCCGGCCAGCCAAAAGGCGTCTGCCACGCCCATCGCGCGATCTGGGCGCGACGGATGATGTGGCAGGGCTGGTATGACCTGTCCCCGCAGGACCGCCTCCTGCATGCCGGCGCCTTCAACTGGACCTACACGCTGGGCACCGGGCTGATGGATCCCTGGAGCATCGGCGCTACCGCGCTGATCGCCGCCCCGGGCACGCAGCCGCAGGACCTGCCGGAGCTGATCGAACGCTGCGATGTCACGATTTTTGCTGCTGCTCCAAGTGTTTACAGGCAAATGCTCAAATCCGACGCAGCGATTTCCGCCCCCAAACTGCGGCACGGACTTTCGGCCGGTGAGAAACTGCCCGCCGCCGTTGCCGAAAAGTGGCAGGCCGCGACCGGCTGCACCCTGCACGAAGCGCTCGGCATGTCGGAGGTCTCGACCTTCGTCTCCGGCGCCCCCACCCACCCGGCGGAACCCGGCAGCAGCGGCTTTGCCCAGACCGGCCGGAAGATCGCGGTTCTGGGCGGAAACGGCCAACCCGTTGCCCGCGGAGAACCCGGCATCCTCGCCGTGGCGACCACCGATCCGGGTCTGATGCTGGGCTATCTCGACGGCACCGGACCCACAGGCGACTGGTTTGAGACCGGTGACACCGTGTCGATGTCCGAGACCGGCGCAATCACCTATCTGGGCCGCGGTGACGATATGATGAACGCGGGCGGATTCCGCGTCTCTCCGCTGGAGGTTGAACGCGCCTTCGCCGACATGGCCGGACTTGAAGAAGCAGGCTGCGCCGCCGTGCGCATCAAGGCCGAGACGGACGTCATCGCGCTCTTCTACACCGGCCCCGAAACGCTGCCTGAAGAAGACCTGTGCGCTCATGCACAGGGCCGGTTAGCGCGCTACAAGCAACCGCGCCTTTACATTCATCTGCCCGCTATGCCTAAAGGGCCCAACGGCAAGCTGAACCGACGCATCCTGCGCGAGACCTTCGAGGCCAAGTCATGATCAAACTCGACATCATCTCCGATCCGATCTGCCCGTGGTGCTATATCGGCAAAACACTTCTCGACCGCGCGCTCGAAGCGCATCCCGATCACCCGTTCACGATCGAATGGCACCCGTTCCAGCTCAACCCCGACATGCCCGCGGGCGGCATGGACCGGCGCGACTACCTCGAAACCAAGTTCGGCGGACAGCAGAACGCGGTGAAGGTCTATTCCCAGATTGACGAGGCCGCCAAGGCTGCAGGGCTCGAACTTGAGCTCGCCAAGATGCGCCGTACCCCTAATACGATCAACGCCCACCGGCTGATCCACTGGGCCGGTCTCGAAGGGCGTCAGAACGCCGTCGTGGCCGCCCTGTTCCGCGCGTATTTCAAGGAAGGACAGGATATCGGAGACAGCAAAATCCTGCTCGATATCGCACAGAAAGCCGGCATGGACCGCGCCATGATCGAGCGCCTGCTCGACAGCGATGCAGATGTAGCCGACATCCGGTCCCGCGACGAGCATGCCCGCGCGCGGGGCGTCACCGGCGTACCCACTTTCGTGATAGCCAACCAGCACGTCCTGCCCGGCGCACAACAGCCCGAGCTCTGGGCCAAGGTCATCGACGAAATCAAGGAACAGCTCGAGGCACAGAGTTGAGCGACGCCGACATAGCGTCACCGGCCGCTGCGCCGGTCAGGCGCCTGTCGCGGCCCGAATTTGTTGCCCTTATTGCCATGAACACGGCCCTTGTGGCCTTTTCCATCGATGCGATGCTGCCCGCCCTGCCCGTGATCGCGGCGGAGATCTCGCCCGACTTCCCGAACCGCGCACAGCTTGTCCTGACCAGCTTTGTTCTTGGCATGGGGTTCGGCACCTTCGTCACGGGCCCGCTGTCGGATATATTCGGGCGCAAGCCGGTCATCCTTGTGGGGACCGCGCTTTTCATCCTCGGCGCCGTGCTGGCCGGACAGGCCACGACGCTGGAGGGAATGGTCTTCGCCCGCGTTCTGCAAGGCCTCGGTGTGGCGGGACCGCGCATCGTGGCGCTGGCCATCGTGCGCGATCTCTATGCCGGACGGCAGATGGCACAGATCATCTCCTACGCGATGATGATCTTCACACTTGTTCCCGCCATCGCACCGGCCTTCGGCGCCGTCATTATGGAGGCCACCGGCTGGCGGTCGATCTTCCTCGCCTTCGTGCTCTTTGCAATCTTCGCCGTCGGCTGGCTCACCCTGCGCCAACCCGAAACATTGCCACGGGCTGCGCGCCAGCCCTTCAACAGATCCGCACTGGTCGACGCCCTGCGCGCATGCCTGTCAGAGCGCATCTTCGTGCTCTCGGCACTGGCCCAAAGCGTGACCTACGCGATGTTGTTTGCGGCCCTAAGCTCGATCCAGCCGATCTTCGGAGAGGTCTACGACCGCGCTGACAGTTTCCCGGCCTGGTTTGCGGTGATCGCCCTGATCGGCGGGTTAGCCGCCGTGCTCAATGCCCGCCTGGTGATCCGTCTGGGGATGCGCCGCATGATCCTGCTGGGCTTTTTCGGACAGGCAACGATCTCCGGCCTGGTGGTCGCCGCGTGGCTCGGCACCGGTGTGCCCTTCGCACTCTTCATGGTCTGGACAACCAGCGTATTCTTCATGACCGGGCTGGTGATCGGCAACCTCAACGCGCTGGCGCTGGAGCCGCTGGGCCATGTGGCCGGCATGGCCGCCTCGCTGATGGGCAGCATCGCCACCATCCTCGGTGCGGCGCTGGCAATCCCCGTAGGCCTGGCCTTCAATGGCACGGTTCTGCCGCTGTCCCTCAGCATCTGCCTGCTCGCGCTCTCCGGCGCGCTCATCCTCAAACAGGAGCGCCCCGCCGCCTGATGACATCTCTTCACCCCGCAGGCACAGCCCCGCGGAACCTGTAAGCAAAGCCTCAAGCAAAAAGAAGGAACCCCTATCCATGCTTATGCCTCGTCAAAAGACCCCCAACCTCTCCCTGCCCATGGTCGGCGGCGGCCAGTTCGATCTTGCCACAGACGGCAGCGAGCGCGGCACCGTCGTCTGCTTTTACCGTGGCCTGCATTGCCCGATCTGCGCCACCTACCTCAAGGAGCTGGAGCGCCTGACACCCGAGTTTGCCAAGCGCGGCATCAAGACCCTCGCGGTCAGCTCCGACGGAGAAGAGCGCGCGGCCGACATGGCCAAGAAGATCGAAGCCGAGAACCTGCGGTTTGCCTATGACCTGCCGCTCTCAGAGGCTCGCGACTGGGGTCTCTACATCTCCACCTCGCGCGGCAAGACCTCGATCGGCATCGAAGAGCCGGCGCTTTTCTCCGAGCCGGGCCTGTTCCTCGTGAACCCCGACCTGACGCTCTACTACATGTCCGTGCAGACCATGCCCTTCGTGCGTCCGCACTTCTCCGAACTGCTGGGCGCGGTCGATTTCGCAATCGACAAGAGCTATCCCGCCCGCGGCGAATATACCGGCGAAGTTTGAGCGCTGCGCACGGCGCGGTAACGTGGTCTCAAGACACGGGGCCTAGAACCGCGCCTCGGATATCCAGTGCGGTGGACTGACGCCCGCCGCGCATCACAAGACAGGGCTTCATTCCCGAAGACCGCCCCAAGGCCGCGAACCGGCTGAACGGGCCAAGGGAATGTCCGCAGCTCACGTGAACCGCCGGAGCGATCCGGCGCGGACGAAACCGGGGCGCGCCAATCCGCGCCCCGTCTGCCCTGACACATCGGGGCGGCGCCGCCTTTTTCGATATCTCTGATCGACACTCCGATCCGACCTATCCCAAATAAGAGAACCGATCCGACCTCCGCTGTGCCAAGGGCACGCGGACGGTTTTGCCTGCGCGGCTTGGTTACCTCGCGTCGGCGGTGTGAATTTTTGGCTAACGCCTTCGTCAAAGCTGCGCTAGCTTGCCATCAATTCCAGAACACGGAGACGGACGCCTATGGCCCCGAACAGCCCCCCTGACGCCACATCCGAGAACGACGCGCCGGAATTCACCCCGGCTCAGACCCGCGCGGCCATCGTCGCGGGCTGCATGGTGGCCTTTATCACCTTCGGCTTTGCCGCCACTTTCGGCGTCTTTCTCAAGCCGATGTCAGAGGCGCTCGGCTGGGGGCGTGAGGTCTTCTCGCTCTCCATGGCCATTCAGGCGCTCTGCTGGGGCATCACTCAGCCTTTGGCCGGCATGGTTGCCGACCGCTACGGTACCGCCCGCGTGCTGGCCTTCGGGGCGATTGTCGCGGCGCTGGGCTTCTTCCTGCGCGGCGCGGTGATCGACCCGGAGATCTTCGTGGCCTCGGGCCTGCTCGTGGGTATCGGCACCGGCGCCTGTTCCTTCCCGATTGTCATCATCGCGCTGGGCAAGATCGTCACGACCGAGCGGCGCAGCTTTATCCTCGGGCTGGGCACCGCCGCGGCCTCGGCCGGCATGTTCGTGGCCGCGCCCGCCTCGCTCTGGCTCATCAGCCTGATGGGCTGGCAGCCCGCGATCCTCGTAATTGCCGCGACCTTCCTGCTGATCCTGCCGGGCCTCATCGTGATCGCGCGGGTCTCGAAACCCACCGCGCATGCCGGCACCAGCCGCGGCTTTGGCCATGCCATCAGCACCGCGTTTTCCGAACGTGCCTACGTGCTGCTCTTCTTCGGCTTTTTCGTCTGCGGCTTCCACGTGGCTTTCATCCAGACGCACCTGCCCGCCTATATCGCCGACAAGGGCCTCGCCCCCATCATCGGCGGCTGGTCGCTGGCGCTGATCGGGCTGTTCAACATCGCGGGCTCCTTCCTGTCGGGCTGGTCGGGACAGGTCATGTCCAAGCGCAAGGTGCTCTCCGGCATCTATTTTGCCCGCACCGTGGTCATCACCGCCTTCATCGTGCTGCCAATCTCCCCAATGAGCGTCTATGTCTTCTCTGCCGCGATGGGGCTTTTGTGGCTCTCCACCGTGCCGCTGACCACGGGGCTTGTGGCGCAGACACAGGGGCTGACCTATCTTTCCACGCTGGCGGGGCTGGTGTTCTTCAGCCACCAGACCGGCGCCTTCATCGGCGCATGGCTCGGCGGGCGGATCTACGACATCTACCAGGATTATACCGGCATGTGGTGGGCGGCGATCGCGCTGGGGCTGCTGGCCACGCTGCTGCATCTGCCCATCCGCGAGGAACCGGGCAGGCTGGCCCGCGAAGAGCTGAAAGCCTGAGGAGCGCCTAACCCGCCTGCCCCTACTTGGCAGCGGTCTTGGCATCTTTCTTGGCCTTCGGCTTGAAAGTTCCGGCCTTCTCCGCGAGATCACGGGCAATGGCGAAGGCGCCCTTGATCTTGTCGCTGTCCTTCTTCCAGTCGCGGCGCACCACGATCTTGTTGTCGCGCACCTTGGCCAATCCGCGCTGATCGTTGATGAACTCCACCAGACCTTCGGGGCTTGCGAACTTGTTGTCGTGGAACTCCACCGTCGCGCCCTTCTCACCGCCATTGAGCTTGGCGATCCCGGCGCGTTTGCACATCGCCTTGATACGGACAACCAGCAGCAGCGTGTTGACCTCCTTGGGCAGCGGGCCGAACCGGTCGATCAGCTCGGCGGCAAAGCCTTCCAGCTCCACCTTGGTGGTCAGGCCCGACAGCCGGCGGTAAAGCCCCAGCCGCACGTCGAGATCGGGCACATATACCTCGGGGATCAGCACCGGCACGCCGAGGTTGATGACCGGCGCCCATTGCCCGTCCACCTCGGACAGCCCCTCCAGCTCGCCCGCCCGGATCTTGGCAATCGCTTCTTCCAGCATGGACTGGTACAACTCGTAGCCCACTTCGCGGATCTGGCC
>JABDPP010000259.1 GCA_013042765.1 Litoreibacter sp. | reverse complement strand
GTGGACAGAGATCAGATCCCCGGGCGCCACGTCCATGGCCTCGGCCACACGCGACCGGTTCAGGCGCACGATCTCGCGCTGATCGGAGGAGCCATAGCCACAGTTCAGCCCGGCAAACACGCCCGAGGATGCACCGCCCTTACGGGTGAAGAAGCCGTGACGAAACGGGAGCAGGGCGTCGGCTGTGATAATCTCTAGCGTCATCAGTCAAATCCGGGCGGCGGCGGCGACGTTTCGGGATGAATTGCGATCGCCTTGAACAGGCTCCCCATTTCTTCTGGATGGGTCAAGCGGCGATGTGCGGCGATATGCGATTCAAGGGATTTTCCGCTCAACCCGCTTGCAAGGCGCTGCGCCCGTTCGGTGATACCAAGACGCTCGAGAAGAACGCCCTGCGGCGTGAGACCCGTGGCCACGCAAGGTGGTACGACCGCCTGGGCAAGCGCCTCGAAATCCACATGAGCCGTCAGGTCGGCCGCGCCCGGATCGGCGAAGGGGTCGACGAAGGCATGGTCCTGCATCGCCTGAAACGTGTCTCCCAGCGAATGCCAGCCACCATAATCCACCACGATCGTCGCGCCGCCATGGCGTCCGATGCGTTCCGACGCACCGGCCATGACCGGGCCAGCGCCCGGGCAAATCTCCACAACATTGCCATCGCGCGTATCGGCCAGCCGCTGCGCCAGCGCCTCGACAGGAGCCGGCTCGGTCAGCCCGAAGCCGAGCGCGCCGTCTTGCAACGTCACGCGGCGTTCCGACCAGCCTTGCGCGGCCCGCACAAACTGGCGGATCGGCAGCGCGTCGAAAAACTCGTTGGCCACCATGAAAAGTGGTGCCTCGGGCAGCGTCGCGATCGTGTCATGCCAGACGACCTCATGGCCCGTCAGCGTCTCGCGCTGGGTGCCGCGCAGGGTCGGGCTGGCCTCCACCAGATGCACCTGCGGCGCAAAGCCCGGAACCCGTGCCGTGGCCCGCAGCGTATCGCGCATCAGGGTGCCGCGCCCGGGTCCCAGCTCGCAGAAGACTGGACCCTTCGGCGCGCCCTGATCCAGCCAGTTTTGCGCCAGCGCGAGGCCTAGAAGCTCGCCGAACATCTGGCTGATCTCTGGTGCGGTGGTGAAATCGCCCGCGCGTCCAAACGGGTCGCGGGTGGCGTAGTAGCCATGCTCGGGATGCAGCAGGCAAAGCGCCATGTAACCTGACAGGCTCATCGGCCCGTCCTGCGCGATCTGGGCTGCGATGATGTCTTTCAGCGCACTCATGCCCGCCGGCGCGCCGCCACTACCACAACCACGCCCACGATGATCATCGGCAGCGACAAAAGCTGGCCCATGGTCATCCCCGTGCCCGCGAATTGCAGCGCCAGCCCCAGCGGATTTCCTTCCGAGACGAATTGCGCATCGGGCTGGCGGAAAAACTCCACGATGAACCGCGCCGTGCCATAACCGGCGAAAAACACCCCGATCATCGCGCCGGGTTTTTTCAGACCACCCTTGCGCCACGCCAGCCAGATCAGCACGCCGCCCAGCACAAGCCCTTCCAGCGCGGCCTCGTAAAGCTGCGAGGGATGGCGCGCGCAGACACCCTCCACGGCGGGGCAGTATTGCGCGGCCATACCGGGAAATTCGACCGCCCAGGGCAGGTCGCTGGGACGGCCCCAAAGCTCTGCGTTGATGAAATTGGCCAGCCGGCCCAGCAGCAGGCCCGGTGGCGTTGCCACAGCGATCGCATCGCCCACGCGCACCATCGGCAGGCCGTTGCGCCTGCAAAACAGCGCCACCGCCGCGATAACCCCCAGAAAACCGCCGTGAAACGACATGCCGCCCTGCCAGATCTTCAGGATGTCGCCGGGATTGGAGAGGTAATAGCCCGGCTGGTAGAACAGCACGAAACCAAGTCGCCCGCCCAGCACCACGCCCACGATGATCCATGTCAAAAGATCGTCGGGATGCTCGCGCTCCATCGGGGACACGCGCCCCGGCCAAAGTTGCGGGCGCACGGCCATCGCCACGACCATCCGCCACGCGATCACCAGGCCCGCGATATAGGCCAGCGCGTACCAGCGCAGCGCAAAGGTGAAGCCGCCGATCTCGATCGAGAAGATCTCCGGCGAAATCTCGGGGAAGGGGAGGGTCGCAGCAAACATGGGGATTGAGTGGAACGCCCCTGCGGCGAAGTCAACCTTGAGAATTTCCCTCCGCGGGTCCATATGTGAACTTCAAACCGAGTGAGGACCGCATGCAAACGCGCAATAAATTCTTCGACGACATGTCCCAGATGATGACAAACGCCATGGGCGTTGCGCAGGGCGCACGCACCGAGGCCGAAAACGCGATGAAAAACATGCTGGACCGCTGGCTGGCAGACCGCGATTTCGTCACCCGCGACGAGTTCGATGCTGTCCGCGCCATGGCCCAGAAGGCACGCGAGGAGAACGAGGCGCTCAAGGCCCGTATCGAGGCGCTCGAAGGCGGCAAGAAGGGCTCCAAGTAAGCCCGTACCGGAAGGGTCGCCGCGTGCCCTGCGCGGACTCCAATCCCGATCTGTGATAAACTCCCGGTATTTCAGGAACTGGGAGGACTATCATGAAACGACTGATACTTGCAGCAACTCTGGCTGCGGCCCACGTATTTACCCCCGCCTTTGCAGGAGAGACCCCGGCCCCCGAGGGCGCTGCCGTCTACTTTATCGAACCCGTCGACGGCGCGGTAATCTCCGGCCCCGTGACGGTCAAGTTCGGGCTGTCGGGAATGGGCGTGGCCCCCGCCGGCACCGAGCGGGAGAAAACCGGCCATCACCATGTCTTCATAGATCGAGCACCCTTTGATCCGGCCGGCGATGCGGATGACCCGATCCCATCGGACGACAATCACAAGCATTTCGGTGGCGGACAGACCGAAACCACGCTGGATCTCGCGCCGGGCACGCACACGCTGCAAATGGTTCTGGGTGATGCGTTCCACGTACCGCATGCGAGCCCTGTGATCTCCGGGCAGATTACCATCACGGTGAAGTAAACCGCACTGGTATCCCGCGGGGCCGCACCCTAGGTTGAGCGCAACGCCAATCAAGAGGCCCCGCGATGACCAACCCGCTTTTGTCCCAGTGGACAACCCCGTTTGAACTGCCGCCCTTCGCCGCGATCAAGGACAGCGATTTCGCGCCGGGGCTGGAGCAGGCTTTGAGCGAGGCACGCGCGGAACTTGCCGCGATCACCGAATATCCCGAAGACCCGACCTTTGCCAACACGATCGACGCGCTCGAGCGGATGGGCGAGGGGCTCAACAAGGTGCTGGCGCCCTTCTACACGCTTGCTGGCGTGGACAGCAATCCGGCCCGCGAGGAACTGCAGCGCGAATTTTCCCCGAAACTTGCCGCATGGGGCTCCGAAGTAATGATGAATCGCGCGCTTTTCGCGCGCATCGAGGCGCTTTGGCAGGCGCGCGACACGCTGGGCCTCGATGCTGAGCAGATGCGGGTGCTGGAGCTGAACCGCCGCGGCTTTGTGCGCGCCGGCGCGCAGCTTGAAGGGGCGGAATATGACCGGCTCAAAGAGGTCAAGGAACGGCTCGCCGTGCTTGGCACGCAGTTCACCCAGAACCTGCTGGCCGACGAGCGTGACTGGTTCATGGACCTGGGCACGGAAGATCTCGAAGGCTTGCCCGATTTCGTGATCGCCACCGCCCGCGCGGCGGCCGAGGAGAAGGGCCGTGACGGCCATGTTCTGACCCTCTCGCGGTCTCTCATTGTCCCGTTCCTGCAATTCTCCCCGCGTCGCGATCTGCGCGAGACAGCCTACGAAGCCTGGGTGGCGCGTGGCGCCAATGGCAACGAGACCGACAACCGCGAGATCGCAGCCGAGATCCTCGCCCTGCGCGCCGAACGGGCCAAGCTGCTGGGTTACGAGAATTTCGCCACCTACAAGCTCGAAACCGAGATGGCCAAGACGCCCCAGGCCGTGCGTGATCTGCTGATGCAGGTCTGGGAGCCCGCACGCACACAGGCCGATGCCGATGCCGCCGCGCTGACCCAGATGATGCATGGCGACGGCGTGAACGGCGATCTCGAAGCGTGGGATTGGCGCTATTACTCCGAGAAACGCCGCGCTGCCGAGCATGATCTCGATGAGGCCGCGCTCAAGCCCTACCTGCAGCTCGACGCGATGATTACGGCGGCGTTCGACTGTGCCACGCGACTTTTCGGGCTGGAGTTTGCGCCGCTCGAGGCTGATCTGCACCACCCCGACGCCCGCGCGTGGGAAGTCACGCGCGACGGCCGCCATATCGCGGTCTTTATCGGTGATTATTTCGCGCGATCCGGCAAGCGCTCCGGCGCGTGGTGCTCTGCGCTGCGCTCCCAGCAGAAACTCAAGGGCGATATCCGCCCCCATGTGATCAATGTCTGCAACTTCGCCAAACCGGCGGCGGGCACGCCCGCGCTTCTCTCCTATGACGACGCGCGTACCCTGTTTCACGAGTTTGGCCACGCGCTGCACCAGATGCTCAGCGATGTGACCTACGAAATGATCTCGGGCACCTCGGTCGCACGCGATTTCGTCGAACTGCCCAGCCAGCTTTACGAACATTGGCTGGAGGTCCCCGAAGTTCTCAAGAAACACGCCTGCCACGCGGAAACCGGCGAGCCGATGCCCGAAGCGCTGCTCGAAAAGCTGCTGGCGGCGGCGACCTTCGATCAGGGCTTTGCGACGGTGGAATACGTTGCCTCGGCGCTGGTGGATCTGGAGTTCCATGACGGCCCCGCACCGGCGGACCCGATGGAGGCGCAAACGGCGATCCTTGAGAAAATCGGCATGCCGCACGCGATCCGGATGCGCCACGCGACCCCGCATTTTGCCCATGTCTTCGCCGGTGACGGCTATTCCAGCGCCTATTACAGCTACATGTGGTCAGAGGTCATGGATGCCGACGCCTTCGCCGCATTCGAGGAGGCCGGAGGCGCCTTTGATCCGGAGGTCGCAGCGCGGCTCGAAAGCCATATCCTGTCCACCGGAGGCCTGCGCGAGGCCGACCAGCTCTATACCGAGTTTCGGGGACGCCTGCCCGGCGTCGAGGCGCTGTTGAAAGGGCGCGGTCTGGATAGGGTCGCCTGAGGGCCTAAGCTCAGTTGCGGAGCTCTCCGGGCAGCACGCCCCACAGGTTCTCGCGCTTGACCCAGCCCTTCTCGCCATCGGCGCTGATCTTGCACCAGACCGGGCCGCACGCGCCGAGGCGCGCAATCACGCCTTCCTCGCTGCGGGCATTCACTGGGGCGTTTTCATCGGCCAGCTTGTGCATCGGGGTCATGTCCTGCTCGATGCGCACCGTGCGGACCCCGCTCAGCAGGGAATAATGCATCCAGCCACCCGCGCCATCGCGGTCAACCACGCGGCGCCAGTTTCCGTATTCCGCAACGATTTTCAGCGGCATGTAGCGGTGCTGGAACACCCAGTCGATCCGGTGGCTCAGGCTCGGTCCGCGCCTTGCATTGCCCTCGGCCGCCTTCATCGAGACGAAGCGGGGTAGCGGCAGATTGGTCACCGGACCGCGCTCGGCAGCGGCGGCAATACCCGCGCTCAGCACCGCAATCGCGGCAACCATCCCCAATACCCGTTTCATCTGTGACCTGTACCGACAGCTATTTGTTTTTTGGAAGCGTTTCTGACTTGCTCCTTTGGCGCGGATGTTGCCACTATGGCTTCGGAAATTCCACATCGGGATGGGGTCGGATGCCAAGTCAGAAACTGAGTGTTGTCGTGACGCGACGGTTGCCGGAAGCGGTAGAAACCCGGATGAGCGAATTGTTCGACACGCGCCTGCGTGCCGACGATACCCCGATGGCCCGCGAGGAATTGAGCGAGGCGGTGCGCACCGCCGACGTTCTGGTGCCCACGATCGGGGACCAGATTGATGCGGGGCTGCTGGGGCAGGCCGGAGAGCGGCTCAAGCTGATTGCCAATTACGGCGCCGGCGTCGATCACATCGACGTCCAGACCGCGCGCCAGCGCGGCATTCTTGTCTCCAACACCTCCGATGTGCTGACCGATGACACTGCCGACATGACGCTGGCACTGATCCTCGCGGTGACCCGGCGCATCCCCGAGGGGCTGGCGCTGATGCAATCGGGGAACTGGGAAGGCTGGTCGCCCACCGCACTTCTGGGCGGTCGCATCACGGGGCGCAGGCTGGGCATTCTCGGCATGGGGCGGATCGGTCAGGCCGTGGCGCGCCGCGCCCGCGCCTTCGGCATGCAGATCCATTACCACAACCGCACCCCCGTGCACCCCGGCATCGAGGAAGAGCTGGAGGCGACCTATTGGGAGAGCCTCGACCAGATGGTCTCGCGGATGGATGTCGTCTCGGTCAACTGCCCGCATACGCCCTCGACCTACCACCTGATGAACGCGCGGCGGCTGCGGCTGATGAAACCCTCGGCGGTGATCGTGAACACCTCGCGTGGCGAAGTCATCGATGAGAACGCCCTGACACGGATGCTGCGCGCGGGCGAGTTGGCCGGTGCCGGGCTCGACGTGTTCGAACATGGTTCACAGGTGAACCCGCGCCTGCAGGAACTGAAAAACGTGGTGCTCCTGCCGCATATGGGATCGGCCACCGTGGAGGGCCGGATCGAGATGGGCGAGAAGGTCCTTCTCAACATCAAAACCTTCGATGACGGGCACAGACCCCCCGATCAGGTGGTGCCCGGAATGCTCTGAGCGGGTTTTCGCCCAGATACATTCTGCCACAATTTAACCGCAATTTAGGCAGGCGAAGGCCATGCTTGAGTGGAATCGTTTGTCCGTTGAAGGACCATGAAGGTTCGCGAAATTGGGTTGGGGGACTTGATATGAGTAGTATTTACAAAGACTTGGAGTCGTTTTCCTTTAAGCCTAAGCACGCCTTTGGCGCGCTTTTCCTTGGTGCTGCACTGCTGGGCACATCGCCGGTTTGGGCTGAAAGCGCCGATCCGGACAGCAGGAGCCTGACGGTGACCATGGCGTCTGAAACCACCAGTTCGGGACACGCGCTGTCCTTGCAGGGTGGCCTCGGACAAGGCAGTGCAGGGCAGGGCGCCTCGGCTCCGACTTTCCTTGATAATCTGCGCAGAACGCTGGAGCGGATCGCGATCCGCGCGGGCCGACCCGAAGTCGAAACGCAAAGCGCAGCGCGACCCGAGCCGGGTGGTCTCGTGACCGAGATCGACGGGCTGGATCCCAATGAATTGAGCACCGGCCGCCTCGATGCTGCCGCGCCGGACAGCCTTCTGGGGCGTCTCGCGGCCTATAAAAACGCCATTCTCGAACAGGTGGAAGCGATCACCTTGTTGCGCGAGGCACAGGGGGACCGGGTGCAACTGGCCAATGGCTATGATCGCAACCGGACCAACAGGATCATCAATGCGATCGGCGAGATGCGCGAGAACGACCCGACGAACCGGGCAGGGCTCGAGCAACTCCATGCGGAACTGGCAGCCTCCCAGGCGGCCGACCGCGCCTACGAGATCGAGTGGACCGGCATCGAATACGACATCACCGTTTTCGAGATGGTGACCCGTGACGCGCGCGACACGCAGTCTGATGCGCTGATCTCTGCGGCCGGCGGGCGCAAACTGTCCCCGAAGGCGCTCGCGGAGCTGCATGAACGGCTCGGTCTCGCACCTCCGGGCAAACTGGATCCCCAAGGCGTCACGAATGTGTCCGGGGACCTCCCGCTCGACACGAGCTCCGTGGAAGGCTGAGCAAACCTTGACCGGTGCCGGCGGGACGTGCCGCCGGCTCCTAACCCGTTTTCCTAGCGGTAGACGTGATCCTCGCCGGGGAAACTGCGGGATTTGACCTCTTCGGCGTAATCGCTGACTGCTTTCTCGATCATCGGGCCGAGCGTGCCATAGACCTTCACGAATTTCGGGGTCCACGGGTTCATGCCCAGCATGTCCTCCAGCACGAGAATCTGGCCGTCGCATTCGACTGACGCGCCGATGCCGATCGTGGGGATCTCGACCTGCTTGGTGATCCGGGCCGCAAGCGGCTCGACCATACCCTCCAGCACGATCGCGAAGGCGCCGGCCTCCGCGACGGCGCGCGCATCGGCCTCATGGGCGGGCCAGCTGTCTTCGTCGCGGCCCTGCGTCTTGAAGCCGCCCATCACGTGGCTCGATTGCGGGGTCAGGCCGGTATGGGCCATGACCGGGATCCCGCGCTGGGTCAGGAAATGCACGGTTTCCGCCATGCGCTCACCTCCCTCCAGCTTGACCGCGCCGCAGCCGGTCTCTTTCATGATCCGGGCTGCGTTGCGGAACGCGACATTGGGGCTCTCCTCGTAGGTGCCGAACGGCATGTCAACGACGACCAGCGCGCGCTTGGTGCCGCGCATCACCGCCTTGCCGTGCATGATCATCAGGTCGAGCGGCACGCCCGTGGTGTTCTCCATCCCGTGCATCACCATGCCAAGGCTGTCACCCACCAGAATGAAATCGGCATACTTGTCGACGATCGCCGCCGTATGGGCGTGATAGGAGGTCAGCGAGACGATCGGATCTCCCCCTTTGCGGGCGGCAATCTGGGGAACGGTGATCCGGCGGATATTTTCGGATTGGGAACTCATCGTGGGGGAACCTTCTGGCGTTCTGGCCCCGCGATACGGGGCTGCGGCTGTCTTGCGGCTGCGAAAACGGCCTGATGGCCATCCGGGTGTGCCGCCTGGATGCCCTATCCTAGTCATTCCGGCGAGGTTGAAAAGGTCGGTTGCGCGGGGGAGCGATGAGAACCCGGGCCCGCGCCTGCGTGGCTGGCAGGGAAATGTCGGATTCGCTTGATAGGTGGTCGGCTGGTTCTTTCTCTTTTTTGCGCGTTTGCGACAGAGTGTGACAAGGCCCGCAAAACACGCGGGCTAAACGGTCTGTGAATGAGGGTCGCATCATGAAAACGCATGTCAAAGCTTTGGTTGTCGGGGGCGGGGCCGTAGGCACGTCGATTGCCTATCATCTGGGCAAGGCGGGCTGGGACACGATGCTGCTGGAGCGCGATGAACTGACCTCCGGTTCGACATGGCACGCGGCGGGCCTGCTGCCCTATTTCAACATGTCCTACGCGACGACCCATATCCACGACTACTCGATCCGCTTCTACAAGACGCTTGAAGAGGAAACCGGCCTGAATGCGGGTTTCTCGGTCTGTGGCAACCTGCGCATGGCACAGTCGAAAGACCGGATGGACGAGTACATGCTCTACGCCTCGACGGCGGAGACCGTGGGCGTGCCGTTCGAATGGATGACCCCGGCCCAGATCAAAGATCGCTGGCCGCTGATCCGCACCGAGGATCTGGAAGGCGCGATCTACCACCCCACGGACGGCTACATAAACCCCGCCGATGTGACCATGGCCATGGCCAAGGGCGCGCGCCAGCACGGCGTTACGATCGAGCGGAAATGGCAGGTCGACGGCTACGCGTGGACCGGCTCCGAATGGCGCATCAGCGTCACCAAGATGGTGGAGAAGGGCGGCAACCTCGTGCCCTCCGACGAAACAGCTGTGATCACCGCCGAGCATGTCGTCACCGCCACCGGTAACCACGCGCAGCGCACCGCGCAGCTTCTGGGCATCAAGATCCCTGCCATCCCGGTCGAGCACCAGTTCATCGTGATGGAGCAGGACCCCGCGCTGGTCGAGTTCCGCAAATCCCATCCCGAGCACCCGGTGATCCGCGATGCCGACGCCCAAAGCTACGTGCGTGAAGAGCGCGGCGGCTGGATCCTCGGCGTCTACGAGAAGAACGCGCCGGCGCGGTTCGAATACGGCGTGCCCGACAGCTTCCGCGCAGATCTGTTCCAGCTCGATCTGGAGCGGATCGAAGAGCAGTACATGGCGATGATCCACCGGATCCCATCGTGTGAAAGCTGCGGCCTGAAGGACGATTTCAACGGCCCGATCTGCTACACGCCCGATGGCAACCCGCTGGTCGGCCCTGCGCCGGGGCTGCGCAACATGTGGCTGGCCGAAGGCTTCAGCTTCGGGATCACGGCAGCCGGCGGCACCGGGCATTATCTCGCGCAGATGATGGTCGAGGGCGAGGCCGAGATCGATATGGCGAGCCTCGATCCCAAGCGCTTCGGCAACTGGATGACCACCGAGTATGCCGCGCGCAAGAACGAGGAGTGCTATGATCACGTCTACATCCTCCATCACCCCGATGAAGAACGCGAAGCCTGCCGCCCGCTGAAAACAGCCCCTGCCTATGACCGGCAGAAGGCCCGCGGCGCGCAGTTCGGTCAGGTCAACGGCTGGGAACGTCCGAACTATTTCGGTCCGCTCGATGCGCCGGAGGATTTCGACCATGCAGCCCGCTCCTTCCGCCGTGGCGGCTGGTGGCAATACGCGAAAGACGAGGCCGAGGCGATCCGGGGCGGTGCCGGCCTGATCGACGCGACCGCCTTCACCAAGCATATCCTCAAGGGGCCGGGCGCGACCGCGTTCCTCGATTGGTTCACCACCAACAAACTGCCGCGGGTGGGACGGATCAACCTGACCTATGCGCTGACCGAAGCCGGCACGACCCGCACCGAATACACGATCGTGCGGCAGGCCGAAGACGAATACTACCTCGTCTCCGCCGGGGCCTGGCAGGCCTATGACGCCGATTTCCTGAAAAAGGCCATCGCCGACAAAGAGGCCGAGTTCGGCCGGATCGAGTTGCAGGACGTCACCTCGCAATACGGCGTTTTCGCCCTCGCGGGCCCGAAATCGCGCGATATCCTGACGGAGCTGATTTGCGATCCCGACCCGGCCACCGCCCTGTCGAACAAGCGGTTCCCGTGGCTCTCCGCCCGCGAGATCGAGCTGAAAATGTGCCCGGTCAACGCGATCCGCGTGGCCTATACGGGCGAGCTTGGCTGGGAACTGCATCACCCGATCGAGATGCAGAATTACCTCTTCGACCTGCTTGAAAAAGCCGGCGCGAAACACGGGATGAAACTGGCCGGCGCACGGGCGCAGAACTGGCTGCGGCAGGAGAAATCCTACCGCGCCTTCGGCACCGAGCTTGGCCGCGACGCCACCCCGCTCGAGGCCGGGCTGGACCGTTTCGTGGACCTGTCGAAGGACTTCCACGGCAAGGCCGCGATGGAGGCGCTGGGCATCCGCTCGAAATGTGTCACGCTGTTGATCGACGGGCCTGCCGACGCTGATCCGTGGGGCCGTGAGGCGCTCTATCTGGGCGACGAGAAGGTCGGCCGCCTGACCTCCGGTGGCTATTCGGTGGCGTTCGGCAAGTCGATCGGTATGGGCTATGTCCGGCCCGATCTGGCCGAGGTCGGCACCAAGCTCAAACTGAGGATGCAGCGCGAGCTATGGGAGGCGGAGGTTGTCGAAGACAGCCCCTATGATCCCACGAACGCCACGATCCGTGTTGACGGATAAGAAACGACTTCGCCCTATTGTTTCCAAATTCGGCACGATCTTTCCCAACTTGTGACAGAGTCTGGTGCTGTTGTGGTTTCCAACGATTCGGAGGGGACGGAGCAATGGGTTATATTAGGAAGATAGAAAAGGTTGCGGGAGCGCCGCTTACGGGGATCAGCAGCAATGCGCTGCTACGCACGCCGTGCGGACCGCGCCGCGCGGATTCGATCCGGCCAGGCGATCTGGTGGTAACCCGCGACAACGGCCTGCAGCCGGTGCAGGTGATCTGGAAACGTGAGATCGACCCGACCGAGATCCTGGGTCGTCCAGGCAACGCGCCCGTCACGCTCAACCCGCGTGCCATTGGTCCGATGATGCCTCAAAAACCCCTGACACTCGCCCCTGATCATCGGGTGCTGATCCCGGGTTACCAGCTCGCCGCTGAGGCGGCTGAGACCGGCGGTCTGGTGGAGGCACGCGCGCTTGCCGGTCTCAATGACGGCAGTTTCTTCGATCGCGATGCGCGCAATGAAACGTTCTACAATTTCATTTTCGACCAGCACGAGATCGTGGTCGCCAGCGGGCTTCCCGTGGCCTCGTTCCTGCCCTCAGGCGCAATTCTGCCGCGTGTCGATGAGACCACCCGCAGCGAACTGGTGCGCAAGTTCCCCGCGCTGCGCTCCAAGACGGCCAAGGCTTTCCCGCCGGTCTCCTACCCCAAGGTCCCGCGCAAGGATTACGTGCAGCAATCGGCCTGATCCGGACGATCCGGGTTTTAGGCGGCGCACTTCACCAATCAGGCAAACCGCTCCGGCCGCAGGGCCTCTTTCAGCTCTGCGGGCAAGTCGGACGGCGTTCCCGTGACCACCTCCGCCAGCAGGCGCGACGCCGCAGGCGCGGTCTGAAAACCGTATCCCCCCTGACCTGCACACCAGAAGAACGCTTCATCCCCGCGATCCTTCCCGATCACCAACTGGCGGTCGGGCGCAAAGGTGCGCAAACCCGCCCAGCTGCTTTGCAACCGGGTCACGGGTTCGGTGACATGCGCCTCATAGCGCGCCAGCCCCTCGGCGAGCACCATGTCATCGGCAAAGGCGTCATGCGGGTCCACCGGGTCCTGTTCGGCAGGTGACACCAGCAGGCTGCCGGCATCGGGCTTGGCATACCATGCCTCGCCCGGACCAAAGAGCATCGGCCAGCCGCTGACATCATGACCTCCCGGCGCCGGGATCCGGGCCATGGAGCGGCGGTAAGGCTGCAAACCCAGCGGCGTTATCCCCGCCATGGTGGCGATCCGGTCCGCCCAGGCCCCGGCGGCGTTAACCAGAACCCGCGCCTCATGGACCCGGTCGCCCGCGCGGACCTCCCAGCCACCGGGCTTCCGGGAGATCTCCCCGACCGTGGCGCGGGTCTCGATCTGGCC
>JABDPP010000256.1 GCA_013042765.1 Litoreibacter sp. | reverse complement strand
CGAAGCGCCCCGCAGCCGCCCTCCGCGGGCGGCATCAACCGCAGCCTTCGCGATACCAAGCGGATCATAGCCCTTATGGCTGTAGAAATTCTTGTCCTCAGCCGAGATGAAGGCCTGCTTGACCATGTCCGGGACTTCTTCGGCCGGCACAAACAGGCGGCGCTCGCGGGCGAACTCGTCGATCAACTCGCCACCGCCGGAATAGATCCGGCTGATCGTAGGCGGTGAATACCGGGCCAGTTGGTCAGTGTCCGGCAGATCGCGCCCATACATATAGAAGACCGCACCGATCATCAGCGCAACCGCAAAGATCCCCATGCAAATCAAGCTGAAGATGGAACCAAAAAATGACAGGATCGCGCGCAGGATCACGGCACAGCCTCACTGATGTTTGAATGGCTTATACGCAGCCGCGTCTGGCAGGTCAAAAGCTGCGGTCAAGTTACATGCTCCTTTTTCCGCCCATCGCGGTCACATCCTCGTGCGATTCCGCCGCCGGCCTTCGGGCGCGCTTCATTTGCGCAGCCGGGCCGCGCGGATCTCATCCTCGAGAAGCCAGGTCGTAATGGCGTCATTGAGCCCCAATGCCACGCGCGCGCGCCAGTCCGGATCGTTGAGCCTCTTAAGATCCGTCTTGGAGGACATAAACCCCAACTCGATCAGGATTGACGGGATATCCGGCGCTTTCAGAACCGAAAAGCCTGCGCCCAGGATTGGCCTCTTGTAGAGCTTCACGTCCGCGCGTTGCAGCCCGGCGACCAGCGCATCGGCCAGCAGTGCGTTCCGCACTTCTGTCTCGCGTCGCGCCATCCCCATGAGAACTGTCGCGATCTCATCATCAAGGGCATTCAGGTCGACACCAGCCAGGATATCGGTCCGGTCCTGCCGCTCCGCCAAGGCGGCGCTGGCTGCGTCGGACGCGGTGTCAGAGAGCGTGTAGATCGTCGTGCCAGTGGCGCGCCCTTCGGCCAGCGCGTCAGCATGGAAGGAAAGCAACATACTGGCACCAGAAGCCCGCGCGATACTGACCCGCGCTGGCAGGGAAACAAAACTGTCGTCATTTCGGGTCAGGACCACGTCAAACCCGCCTTGTCGGACCAGCACCTCCCTGAGTTCACGCGCAAAGGTCAGCATGAGGTCGGCTTCGTCCTGCCCCTCGACCTGCGCGCCCGGATCAACGCCGCCATGGCCCGGATCGAGGACGATTACGGTCCGCGCCTCCTCGCGAGGAGGCGTCACGGGAACACTTGTTGCGGCAGGCCAGCCGGGCTCGGCGGAACGCGCCACGCTCACGAATTCGTCCTGTGAAACAGGTTTCAGCCGCACATCCAGCCGGGCCGTGCCGGACACCGGATCGACGACCATGTCCGCCGTCTCAACCACCAAAGGCGTCGCAAGGTTCAGCTCCAAACGCGACCAACCGGGTCGCGCAAGCCCAATACCCAGCCCGTCGATCCTTCGGGACTGCTCGAGGGCTGCGAGCGTACCCTCAAAAGCCACTTCGCGGAATTCCAGGATGATCCGGCTGGGATCCGATACGGCAAAGACGCGAAACGGAACCGCTTGCGACAGCGCCAGCCCCACGCCCACGCCATCGCCGGGGGCACCTCCCAAATCAGTTATCTGAGACTTCGCGGGGTCTATGCGTGCCAGCGCGCGCAGATCGTCGGCGCGCGCCGACAGAGTGCCCACCACGAGCGCCAAACCGAGAATAAGAAATGTCCTCAAAAACCTGTGCATCCGCCACCCAAATGCCCTGCTCGGACCTTACGGCCACTTTTGACATCAATGATACGACAGGATCCGCCAAAGGGAAATGACAATCCCATGGCCTGTGCTCAAACTAACGTCCGGCGTGATAGGCCTTCAGCCGGTCCAGCCCCTCGCGAATGTCCTGCGTGCTGCGCGCGTAGGAAAATCGCAAGGTCTTATGCCCGCGCACCGGATCGAAATCGAGCCCCGGCGTCACGGCAACCCCGGCCTTCTCAAGGATATCGGCAGCAAGGGCCCGGCTGTCATCGGTGATGTCGGAGACGTCGGCATAGATGTAGAAGGCACCATCAGGCGGCGCGATCTTGTCGAAACCGGCCTTGGGCAACCCGTCGAGCATCAGGGCCCGGTTCTCGGCATAAACAGCGCACATCGCTTCCGTCTCATCGCGCGCTTTCAGAGCCCCAAGCGCCGCAATCTGGGCTGCGTGAGGCGCACAGATGAACATGTTCTGAGACAGCCGTTCGATCAGGCGCACATGGTCAGGAGGCACCACCATCCAACCCAACCGCCAGCCGGTCATCGAGAAATACTTGGAGAAAGAGTTGATAACATAGACATCGTCGCTGACCTCCAGCGCCGAGATCGCGCGGCCTTCATATTGCACGCCGTGATAGATCTCGTCAGAGATGAAAGCCGTATTTCGTGTCTGACAGGCCGCAATCAAAGCTCCGAGATCGGGTTTCGAGAGCATTGTCCCTGTGGGGTTGGCCGGCGATGCCACGATGAGCCCGTCAAGGTCTTCTGCGGGGAGACGTGGGACGTGGCGCTCCTCCACTTGCGTCGGAATACCGACAGGCGTGAGCCCGAGTGCCTTGAGGATCTGACGATAGGACGGATACCCCGGTTCCGTCACGCCCACCCGCGCGCCGGTGTCAAACAGCGCCGTGAAGGCGAGAATGAAGGCCGCTGAGGACCCCGACGTAACGACCACCCGCTCCGGATCGAGATCAACGTCGTACCAGTCCGCGTAAAGCTCTGCGATCCCCCGCCTCAACTCCGGCAGGCCAAGCGCGACGGTGTAGCCAAGCGCGTCTTTCTCCATCGCGTCCGCCAAGGCGTCACGCGCGGCCTGTGGCGCTGGCGTACCCGGTTGACCAACCTCCATGTGGATGATGTGGCGCCCCTGCTCTTCGGCTTTGCGGGCCGCCTCCATTACGTCCATCACAATAAAGGGATCGACCTTTGCCCGGCTTGAACTTCGCATTACATCCTCGCTATCAATCTGAAGTCAGTTTGAAACAGCCCCGGCTCTCGAGGTCAATCACCCCCGCACGGAGAAGCGCATGTCCTTCGACAAAGTCAAAGTGCTCCTGGCCTGTTTTGGTCTGATGCTCTGTGCCGTACCCGCCCATGCGGCCTCGCTGATCCGGGACGCGGAACTTGAACTGTCCCTGCGCAAGCTGATGCAGCCAGTTCTGCAAACGGCCGGGATGGGATCCAGCCGGGTGCGAGTACTCGTGATCAATGACCCGTCGCTGAATGCCTTTGTCACCGACAGCCGCCATATTTTCGTTCACTCCGGCCTGATCATGAAACTGGACCGGCCCGAAGCCCTTCAGGCAGTGCTGGCCCATGAACTGGCTCATATTACCAATGGCCACCTGTCCCGGCGCGGGGTCAACGCGCAGAATATGAGCCGGGCCGGTGCGATCGGCATGGCACTGAGCGTTGCCTCCGCCCTCGCGGGCCAGGGACAGGCCGGAATCGCCTTGGGGGTGGGAACCGCCAGTTCCGCACTGCGTGTGTTTTTATCCCATACACGGGCCGAGGAATCCTCCGCAGACCAGACCGCATTGCGATACCTTGCCGATGCCGGGATCGATCCCGAAGCTATGTCTGATACGCTGGATCTTTTCGTTGGTCAGGAAGCATTGCGTCCGGGCCGTCAGGACCCCTATGCCCGAAGCCACCCGCTCAGCCGCGACCGGCTGAGAGCGGTTGATGGTTTCGCCGCCGCGCTCAAGTCCAAGGCGAGGCCGGCCCCTGCCGAGATCGTCTACTGGTACAACCGGATGGACGCCAAGCTGCAGGGGTTCCTGCGCAACCCCAAATATGTCCTGCGCCGCCCCGAGGCACAGGGCTCATCTGAAACGGCCCGCCTGCGGCGCGCGATCGCCTATCACCAGATGCCAAACCCGAAAAAGGCCCTGAGCGAAATCGACGGCCTGCTTCGCATGCGCCCCAAAGACGCCTATTACCACGAGTTGAAAGGCCAGATCCTGCTGGAAAGTGGAAACCCCTCTGCCGCGGCAAACTCCTATCGCAAGGCCGTCTCCCTTGCCCCGAAAGAGCCGCTCATTCAACGCGGTCTCGGTCGGGCGTTACTGGCATTGGGCACAAGATCATCGAATGCAGAAGCCCTTTCAGTCCTGCGAAAGGCCCGTGCCCGTGACCCAGGCGACCCGGGCCTGCTGCGCAACCTCGCCCTTGCCCATGCAAAGAACGGCCAGAACGCCATGGCCTCTCTGGCGACTGCGGAACGCTACGCGATACTTGGACGTTTCGGGGATGCGAAGACCCATGCCAAGCGCGCGCAGGGTTCCCTTCCGCGCGGATCCGCGGGCTGGCTCCGGGCCGGAGACGTCCTGCGCACGGCCGAAACCGCGCTCGCCCGCCAGAAAAAGCGGTAACGGATCCGCCTGAAAAGTAAGCAACCCAGATGGAAAAACACCGGACCCTTCGGCCCGGTGTTTTCAAATCTTATATAAGTCTGAAACTTGGATCAGCGGCCGAGCGACCACCAGCCCTTGCGCTTGGGCTTGTCCGATGCTTCCTCACCTGCGCCCTCTTCTGCCATCGCAGGAGCGGCCTCGGCTTGAACCGCCTCAGCAACCGGTTTCGGCTTGCTGGTGCGGGTCCGCCGCTTCTTGGGCTTCTCCTCTGCGACGGGTTCCGCCTCAGGTTCTGCTGCGGGGGCCTCAACCGCTGGTGCCTCGGCGCTCTCAGGCTGAACCTCCTCTGCGGGCGCAGCCTTCTTGCGGCTCCGCCGTTTTTTGGGCGCGGGTTTCTCTGCCGCTTCCTCAACTGCCGGCGCCTCTTCCGAGGTTTCCGCCGCTGCATCAGCTTTGTCGTCGACCTTTTCCTGTGCAACCGACGCTTCCGCGTCGACCTCAGGCTTTGCCTTGCTGCGACGACGACGGCGCGATTTAGGCTTGGTTTCCGCTTCTGCATCAGGCGTCACCTCGGCGTCCGCCTTGGCCTCGACTGTTTCACTCTCTTCAGAGGCTTCAGCTCCGTTGTCTTCCAACGGCTTCTCGCCCGTCTCGGACGTCCCTGCCCCACCGCGTGAACGTCCCCGTCCGCCGCGACGGCGGCGGCGCTTGCGCTTGGGCGGTTGCTCTTCACCCTCCCCGCTTGGCGCTTCGGCTGCGTCTTGTTCCTTGGCCTCGATCTCCGCATCCATATCGGACATGTCAATTGAATCCATTGAGATGACGTTCGCATCTGGCGCGTGCACGACCCGTGTCGCGGTCTTGAACTTCTCGATCTCGAAATCCGGGCTGATCTTGTGGGGATCGCCTTCCACGCGCACGGACATGCCGTAGCGCGATTCGATCTGTGCGATATGCTCGCGCTTGGCGTTCATCAGGTAATTGGCCACCGCGACCGGAGCCTTCAGCAGCACTTCGCGAGAGCGTTTGCGAGTGCCTTCCTCCTCCAGCTGGCGCAGGATCGACAGTGCCAGGCTGTCATCGGAACGGATCAAACCCGTACCATGACAGGACGGGCACGGTTGGGTCGTCGCCTCGAGCATGCCCGGACGCAGACGCTGACGCGACATCTCTAGCAGGCCAAAACCGGAGATCCGGCCAACTTGGATGCGGGCCCGGTCGGTTTTCAGCTTGTCCTTGAGCCGCTTCTCGACCGCGTTATTGTTGCGCCGTTCTTCCATGTCAATGAAATCGATCACGATCAGGCCGGCGAGGTCGCGCAGACGCATCTGGCG
>JABDPP010000254.1 GCA_013042765.1 Litoreibacter sp. | reverse complement strand
CAACACACCTACGATCATGTATCGCATGCTTCCGCTCTTGGTGATTCTGTCGACAATCGCGCTATTTCTGGGGCTGGCCCGCACATCGGAAATGGTCGTAATACGCGCGGCCGGACGTTCCGCCCTACGGACACTCATGGCACCGGTTGTCACCACCGTCCTGTTTGGAGCCCTTGCGGTAGCCGCGTTTAACCCGATCGTCGCGGCCACTTCTGAGCAATACGCGGAGATCTCACGACAGTACCAGCAAGACCCGCAGAGTGTCACAACGGTCGGTGATGAGGGCCTCTGGATACGACAAGGCAGCGCTGGTGGTCAGATCGTGATCCGTGCGAAAAGATCCAACCCGGACGGGACCCGCTTCTTTGGCGTTCAGTTCTACGGCTTTAATGGCGATGGCGACGCGATCTACCGGATCGAAGCCGACGAGGCTCTCCTGCAACCGGGCTACTGGATTCTCACGACCGCCAAACGTTGGAACTTTGCGTCAGGCAGCAACCCCGAACAGGCCGCCATCCGGCAAGCAGAAATGACCGTGCCGTCAGACCTCACACGCGACCAGATCAGGGATAGTTTCGGAAGCCCGTCTTCGATCCCGATTTGGGAGCTTCCGGGCTTCATAGAGAAGCTCGATCGTGCCGGATTTTCTGCTCTCAAGCATCGCGTCTGGTTGCAGATGGAACTGGCCAACCCGCTCATGATGGTCGCAATGGTCCTGATCGGGGCAGGTTTCACCATGCGCCATACGCGGTTCGGACGCACCGGCCTCATGGTCCTTTTTGCAGTCCTGTTGGGTTTTTCGATCTTCTTCCTGCGCAACTTTGCCCAAGTTTTGGGAGAGAACGGCCAGATTCCCGTAGCGCTCGCAGCATGGATGCCGCCTCTTGCCGGGATATTCCTGTCCCTTGGCCTTCTCTTTCACACCGAGGACGGATGAGATGAGCCGGATGCCCCGATTGCTTCTGGTGCTTCTATGCGCCTGCCTGGCACCCCTGTCGGCGCTTTCGCAGGATGCGACGCCGGCGACCGTATTGGCCGATCAGATCGAGATGGATCCACAGACCGGGATCCTGAAAGCCGACGGGAATGTCGAAATCCTTTACGGCGGTGTGCGGCTGAAGGCCGAGGCCCTCATATACGACCGGGGCCAGGAAAAACTGAGCGTTACCGGGCCGCTATATCTTTACGAGGAAAACGGCACAACGGTCCGGTCCGAATATGCGGAGCTCTCCACGGATCTGCGCGCAGGCATGCTCTCCAGTGCCCGCCTGGTTTATTCACAACAATTGTAACTTGCCGCAGCCGAAATCAGGCGAACGAATGGGCGTTTCACCCAGTTCTACAAGACCGTCGCGTCCAGCTGTCAGATTTGCGCCGACCAATCCGTGCCACTTTGGGAAATTCGCGCCAAGCGTGTGGTCCATGACGGCGAAGAACGTCAGCTCTATTTTGAGAACGCGGTGCTTCGTGTCGGTGGGCTGCCGATCTTCTACACGCCCTACCTGCGCCTGCCGGACCCTTCGGTGGAACGTGCAACCGGCTTTCTTTTTCCAGAGATCGTGTCAAACGGTGATATCGGCGTCGGCGTAAAGGTCCCCTATTTCATCACATTGGGCGATCACGCAGATCTGACACTGACACCGTGGGTCACCAACAAAGGGTCAGCGACACTTGAAGCGCGTTATCGCCAGAAGTATCGCCGCGGCGAAATCGCTATCGAAGGGGCCATAACAAGTGACGACAATCCCGACGAGGACATGCGCGGCTATGTCTTTGCGGAGGGCACCTTCTCGCTCGGTCGTGGCTTTACCGGTCGCTTCGATATCGAAGCGGTCTCCGATCCAGGCTATCTCCTACTCTACGGGTTTTCCGACAAGGACCGGCTCGACAGTGCCATCAGCGTCGAGCGCATCCGCCGCAATGAACTCATTTCGGCCGAGCTGATCTACTACGAATCCTTGCGTGATGAAGACGACAACAGGACCCTGACAAGCCTGGTGGGCGGCGCAACCTATGAGAAGAGGGTCTTTCCCGGTCTTCTGGGCGGGCGCGCGCTGCTCACGGCGGAAACCTTCGGTCTCTACCGGCGTGCCGATGATGATCCAACGGACTCCGGACTTGCGCGGGACGTGTTGCGGTTTTCGGTCAGCGGTGACTGGCGGCGCGACTGGTTGATATCCAATGGCATGATACTTTCGGCAAAGAGCCTCGTGCGGGCCGATTGGTATGAGGTATTTCAGGACGACCGGCCGGAATATGACGACACCGTGGAGCTTACGCCTTACGCGGCTCTGGAATGGCGATGGCCGATGCGAAATCAGGGCAGACGCGCCAAGCACCTCGTGGAGCCGATCGCCCAATTCGTCTGGAGCGATGACAGCATTGGCTCCGTCGCCAATGAGGACAGCCTTTTGGTTGAGTTTGACGAGGCGAACCTGTTTGAATTCAGCCGCTTTCCCGGCGAGGACGCTCAGGAAAAAGGAAAACGGGTCAATCTGGGTGTGACCTATACGCGTCAGGACACCCGGGGATGGGATCTCAGCCTGACCGTTGGGCGGGTTATTCGCGAAAGAAACCTCGACCAGTTCAGCGTCTCGACTGGACTGCAGGGCACCACCTCAGATTGGCTGGTTGCCGCACAGCTGAGCATTGGCGAACGGATC
>JABDPP010000246.1 GCA_013042765.1 Litoreibacter sp. | reverse complement strand
CGCCAGCATTGGTCCCAATACGAGGATCGACGCGCGCATTTTGCGGACGATTTCGTAGTCAGCGGTGTGGTTATTTAGATCGTGGGAGGACATGGCCAGCACCTGCCCGTCCTGAAGGCTCGAGACCTCCGCCCCGAGCGAGCCGAGAAGCGCAGTCATCGTCTGGATATCAGACAGACGCGGGGCATTTGTCAGCGTCAGAGGTTCTTCGCTCAGAAGCGTGGCTGGCATCAGCGTCAGGCAGGCGTTTTTGGCCCCTGCGATCGGAATGCTGCCACTAAGCGGGCCATTGCCCGTAACGACGATCTTATCCATGGTCTGACTGCTCCGATTTGCCCGAGTTATCGCCCGTCTGCGCCGATTTCCGGGCGCGGGCCTGTGCCTTCCTGCGTCCCATGTTTTCTTTCAGCGCCGCCTTCAGGCGGTCTTGCCGTGCCTCCGCCGAAGACTTGGCTGACGCAGGTGCTGAAGAGGCGGGTTTTTTGTCCATGGAGTCGTCTTAGCGCAGCGCTTGCAAAGGGTCCAGATAGGGCTTGCGTCCTATGGGATTTGATCGTATCCAGCCGCGCACGAGACGTTGGTTATGCTGTGGTAGCTCAGTGGTAGAGCACACCCTTGGTAAGGGTGAGGTCGAGAGTTCAATCCTCTCTCACAGCACCATCTCCTCAGGAACACCCTGAAAACCTGATATTCGCGGGCAAGTGTTCACGAGCGTGCCCGTGAGCCGTTTCAACTTGCCCGGACCTCGGCTCAATCGGCGACATGTCGCTCAGGAGATGAAGCCGGCCTTCGTTATCGCGAGGGTTCGGAAATCAATCTGCCCATTCCCAGGGAATGACGTGGGCGCCAAGCACCTCAGTCACCGCTTCGTCTGTAATCGCGCCATTCTTTGCCAGACGCGCAACCAATCCGCGTTTCTTATCTTCGATCACACCCACAACACTTGTCTCGACACCCGCTTTTGAAAGGTCTTCGTTGAACACCCGGGTTATCGCGCGTTTGCGCAGATCAGGTTTGAAAATCTTGCCAACAGCGGTCTTTGGCAGTTCGTCCACCACCTCGAGGTGTTTCGGCAGCGCCGCGCGCTCCTGAATGTGCTGGACCGCATACTCCATCAGCGCGTCTTCGGGGGTGTCCGCCCCGTCCACCAGTTCGATATAGACGCAGGGCACTTCACCTGAATGGGCGTCAGGCTGGCCGATGGCGCCTGCGAAAGCGACGGCCTGATGCCCTGCCAATGCCTCTTCGATCTCGGCGGGATCGATATTGTGCCCACCGCGAATGATCAGATCCTTGGCACGGCCGGTGATCCAGAGATACCCATCCCCGTCAATCCGACCCAGATCGCCGGTACGCAGGTATTTGTCCTCGTAATAGAGATCGAGGTTCTTCACGGATTCGGTATAGGTGTGACCGGCGAAAACGCCCGGATTGCTGATGCAGATCTCACCGATCTCGTCCACCGCGCATTCCGATCCATCGGCAACGGCGCGGATCGTGACATCCGTGTAGGGAAAGGGAATACCGATCGACCCGACCTTCTTGACCCCGTCAACGGGGTTGATCGAGACAAGGCATGTCGCCTCCGTCAGCCCGTATCCTTCGACAATCGTGATGCCACAGGCCTTTTCAAACCGGTTGTAAAGCTCCACTGGAAGCGGCGACGAACCAGAAAACGCGATCTTCAGCGAGGAGATGTCCGCATCGACCGGGCGCTGCATCAAGGCGGAAATCGCCGTGGGTACCGTTATCATGAAGCTGACCTTGTAGCGTTCGATCAGCTTCCAGAAATTGTCGAAGACGCCTTCTCCGCGATACCCCTGCGGCGTCGGGAATACCACATGTGATCCGGAGGCAATCACAGACATCATGACGACGTGGCAAGCGAACACGTGAAACATCGGCAAAGGGCACATCAGCACATCTTGTTCGTCGAACAGCAACTCACGGCCCAGCCAACCGTTGTAAATTACGCCTGAATATTTGTGCTGAGCGACTTTCGGCATGCCGGTAGTGCCACCGGTATGGAAATAGAAGGCCACCCGATCGCCGACGGAATCGTCAAAGTCGAGGGTCTCGCTCTGTTTGCGTCGCTCGACCTCGAAATCGAGCACACGCGCCTTGTGGGAAACCGGGTTTTTGGGCCGGATCAGCGGCACGATCAACTTTTTCAACCCCGTAAGGTAGCGCAGGAGGTCCACCTCCAGGACCGTTTCCACACCGGGGGCCTGCGCCACGGCTTCGGCCACTTTCTGAGGCACGTCCGTCTTGGGGAAAGCCTTCAAAGTGACGACGACCTTGGCCTCCGTCTCGCGCAGGATCGCCGCCATTTGGCCCGGATCGAGCAGTGGGTTGATCGGGTTCACAATCCCAGCAATAGATGCACCCAACAGGGTCAACATCGTCTCAGTCGCATTAGGCAGGATGAACGCCACGACGTCGTTCGGACCGACGCCAAGCGACCTGAACAGATTCGCGGCCTGGCAACTGCGCCCATAGAGCGCGTCCCATGTCAGGGTTTCCTTGGGATCATCCGGGCCGGATTGCAGTTGGAAGCTGAACGCAGGACGTTGCGGAAACTTATCGCGCGTCCCTTTAAGGAACCCATGCATGGTCTCGGGCAAATCCCGATCCTTCCACGGCATGGCCTGCTCAATAGCATCGCGATCCACAAATCCTGCGAAATTTCCCATATTATATCCTCCCTGCGACCCTTTTGCGGGACCTTTCCTCAAATGTGAAAATGGGAGGAAAAGCCCCGTGGCGCAAGTCTGACGCTGCGCTATTGTTCAGATCGAAGCGTCAGGAAGGCCCTCCGGGGTGAGCGTGGACCTCGGTTACCGCGTTCACTCAGCCGCGAGATCCACCGAGAACTGCAAGCGGGCAAGCCGCGCGTAGAGCCCACCCTGCGCGACCAATGTTTCATGGCTGCCTTCAGCCACGATCTGGCCCTTTTCGAATACGATAATCCGGTCGGCCTTTTTGACGGTCGCCAAGCGGTGCGCCACCACGATCGTCGTGCGCCCCTCGGTCAAATGCTCTACCGCCTGCTGCACGGCGGCCTCGCTTTCGGCGTCAAGCGCGCTCGTCGCCTCATCAAGAAGCAGGATGGGCGCGTCCCGCAGGATCGCACGGGCAATGGCAATCCGTTGTTTCTGGCCGCCTGACAACATGACACCGCGCTCCCCGACATAGCTGTCATAGCCCTCTGGCAAGGCCGTAAGGAACTCATGCGCGGCGGCAGCCTTTGCAGCCGCTTCAACCTCTGCATCCGTGGCGGAGGGACGCCCGAAGCGAATGTTCTCCCGCGCGGAGGCAGCGAAGATCACAGGATCCTGCGGCACCAGCGCAATGGAGCGCCGGAAATCGTCGCGCGTCACATCCTTGAGATCGGTTCCGTCCACGAGCAACCGGCCCTGATCGGGATCGTAGAAGCGCAGCAGAAGTTGGATGATGGTTGTCTTACCCGCCCCGGAGGGACCGACAAGGGCCACTGTTTCGCCCGGGTTTACCTGCAGCGTAATGCCTTCAAGCGCGGCGATTGTCGGCCTTGCAGGATAGTGGAATGTGACATTCTCGAAACGTACATCACCTGTGAGCCGCGGCAATTGCGACGGGGCGACGGGATCCTCGACACTGTCTTGCGCCGAGAGCAACTCGACCAGCCGCTCGGTGGCACCGGCGGCGCGCTGCAGCTCTCCCCATATCTCGGACAGTGCCGCGACCCCGCCTGCCACCATGATCGCGTAGATGAGGAATTGGACAAGCTCACCCTCGGTCATGTTGTCCGCCCGAACGTCGCGTGCGCCAATCCACAACACGCCGACAATGCCGGTAAACACGAGGAAAATGACAATCACCGTCATGACCGCGCGGGTCCCTATCCGCTTGCGGGCCGCGTCAAACGACTTTTCGGTGAAATGCGCAAACTGCGCCCGGCTCGGTGCCTCGTGGGTAAACGCCTGCACGGTTTGCACCGAGAGCAGCGCCTCGGAGGCATTTCCGGAACTTGCGGCAATCTGATCCTGGTTCTCGCGGCTGAGAACACGCAGACGACGCCCCAGCACGATGATCGGCACGATCACCGCCGGCACGATCAGAAGAACCAGCCCCGTCAGTTTCGCACTCGTCAGCAGCATCAACGCCAGACCGCCCACAAAGATCAGCAGGTTACGCAAAGCAATCGACACCGAAGACCCGATTACGGACAGGATCAGCGTCGTATCGGTGGTGATACGGCTCAACACTTCGCCGGTCATAATCTTCTCGAAGAAAGCCGGGCTCATACCGATCGTCTTGTCGAAGACGGCCTTGCGGATGTCGGCAAC
>JABDPP010000025.1 GCA_013042765.1 Litoreibacter sp. | reverse complement strand
GGATCGCCAGCGTGTCGATCCGCTCGCCCAGAAAAAACGCGATCCCAGCCGCAACAATCAGAATAACGACGAGAAAACTGGTGAACTGGCGTAGGAAAACGGTGACAGGCGACACCTTCCGGGGCTTCGGAAGTTCGTTCCAACCATGCTCGGCACGTAGCCGTGCGACCTCCTGATCGCTCAACCCTGCACGAGCCGAATGCTTCGGCACGCTGTCTGAAAGGATCTCGGTTTCCATACCGTCAAGAACCCCATTCCCGGGCCTGCGTCCTTGATCGATATCAATGCCAGAAAGGCCGCTGCGTGCCATAAACTGGCCACGTCATAGAGTGGAGAACCCAAATGACTCAAAAAGCCAAAGATCAATCCCAAAAGGAGACCGGGGGACCCGAGGTCACGGTCATGACCGATGCAATCACAGAGTTGCAGAAGGCCGGGCTGGGCTCCCTGTCCTGGATGGGAACGGCGTGGCTGGAGAATATGAGTGACCTGAGCAGTGAAGTAATGAGTTTTATCGCCGACCGCGTGAAAGAGGACGTCAAAACCCAACACCAGATCCTGCATTGCAACGATGTCAGCCGCCTGCAGAAGATTCAGGCGGATTTCATGCAGCGGGCCATCGACCAATACACGGCCGAGACAGGGCGTCTGGTCGCCATGGGAAACACCTTCCTCAAGGATGTACAGGAGCGCGACGCCAAGACAGGCAAAGACGACTGAGCGCTTCTGTGAGACCCGCCCCTAGCCCATGACATAGAGGCCGGGGGCATCGCTTAACGAGTTCATCTTCCTGACCTGCGGCGCACCCGGTGCGCCGCTTCTTTCTTTCAGCCACGCGGCCCAGACAGGCCACCACGAGCCGGGGTTCTCAACGGCCTCCTCCAGCCAGTGCGCCGCCGAGCGGTGCGGGTCGCCCTCGGTTTTCTGGCGCATCCGGTAGTGCCGCCCCGGATGACCCGGCTCCGACAGGATGCCGCCATTATGCCCGCCATTGGTCAGCAGGAAGGTCACGTCCGTATCGGTGAGCAGCAACAACCTGTAGACCGACCGCCACGGCGAGACGTGGTCCTTCTCGGTGCCAACGCAAAAGATCGGCGCGCGGATATCGGTCAGCGCCACCGGCCTGTCATCAACGCGGTAAAGCCCCTTGGCCAGCTCATTGCGCAAGAACAGCCGCCGCAGGTATTGCGAATGCATCCGCGCTGGCATGTGGGTGCTGTCGGCATTCCAAGCCATCAGGTCATTCTCCGAGGTCCGCTCGCCCAGCAGGTAATGACGCACCACGCGGCTCCAGATCAGGTCATTGGAGCGCAGCATCTTGAACGCTCCGGCCATCTGATCGGCATCGAGATACCCCTGGCTGGCCATGATGTCCTCAAGAAACGCAACCTGGCTCTCATTGATGAAGAGGCCCAGCTCACCCGGCTCGGAGAAATCCACCTGCGAGGCCAGAAGCGTCAGCGTGGCAAAGCGCCGGTCCCCGTCGCGGGCCATGGCGCTGGCGGCAATCGACAGAAGCGTGCCGCCCAGGCAATAGCCCACCGCGTGGACCGAGCGCGGCGCATCTCGTTTGGCGATCTGATCGAGCGCCGCCCGCACCCCCAGATCGACATAATCCTGCATGTCCAGATCGGCATCGGTTTCATCGGGGTTCTTCCACGAGATCATGAACACCTCAAAACCCTGATCGCAGAGGTATTTCACCAGCGAATTGCGCTGCGACAGATCGAGAATGTAGTATTTCATGATCCAGGCCGGCACGATCAGAAGCGGCTCGGGATGGATCTTCGGCACCGTCGGCGTGTAGCGGATCAGCTCGATCAGGCGGTTGCGGAACACCACCTTTCCCGGCGTGGTCGCCAGCGTCTCGCCAACCTGGAAGGCCGGATCTACCGGCCGCTTGCCGCCCAGAAACACATTCAGATCGGCCAACCAGTTCTCCATCCCCCGCACGAGGTTCTGGCCGCGGTCCTCGCGGGTGCGCTTGAGCACCAGCGGATTGGTCGCCGCGAAATTTGTCGGGGCAATCATGTCCATCATCTGTCGGGTGGTGAAATTAACGATCCGCTCGTGCTTGGGATCGACCCCGTGCACATCGCGC
>JABDPP010000239.1 GCA_013042765.1 Litoreibacter sp. | reverse complement strand
CAAGAGCCTTTCAGATCGCTCAATCGGGACGGCCCGGACCGGTAATCCTCGCCCTGCCTGAAGATATGCTGTCGGACAAGACCATAGTCCCCGACCGGCCAAAGGCCCGCATCGCATCGCAAACGGCAACCCATGCCGACGCGCTGCAGATTGCCCGTGAGCTGCTCAAGGCCGAGCGCCCGCTGGTTATCGCCGGGGGTCCCGGCTGGTCTGTCGAGACCGCGAATGATCTGGAGCGCTTTGCGCAGGCTTTCGATTTGCCAGTCGCTGTACCGTTTCGTCGGCAGGATTACATGGACAACCGTCATCCCTGCTATGTGGGGGATCTGGGCGTCGGCATGAACCCGGCGCTCGCAACGCGTCTTCAGGACAGCGATTGCCTGCTGGTCTTGGGATCGCGGCTCGGCGATATCGCAACGGGCGGCTATGAGCTTCTTGATCCCGCGGCGACCGACAAGGTGATACTGCATGTTCACCCCGACCCCGATGAGCCGGGACATGTCTATCACGCCGACACGGCCGTCGCGGCCAGCACGTCGAGCATGCTCACCCATCTGGTGGCGTTGAATACGCCAGTGGCGTCGGGCTGGCAGGAGTGGCGCGCGCAAGCCCGCGCCGATTTTGAGGCGTGGCAGGTCCCGAAGGAAACGCCGGGCCCGGTCAAGATGGAGCAAATCGTGTCCGCGCTGTCAGACACCCTGCCCGAGGATGCGATCATAGCCAACGGCGCAGGAAATTACGCGGCCTTCGTGCACCGATATTTCCGGTTCAAAGGCTATCACACGCAGGTCGCGCCGACCTCCGGCAGTATGGGCTACGGCTTTCCCGCTGCAATTTCGGCCAAGCTCGAACATCCCGACCGTCCGGTGATCTGCTTTGCCGGAGACGGCTGTTTCCAGATGACGCTCAACGAGATGTCGACGGCCATGCAGCATGGTGCGCATGTGATCATAATCGTAGTCAATAACGGCAAATACGGCACCATCCGCATGCATCAGGAGAAATCCTATCCCGGACGCGTCAGCGGCACTGCCCTCGCCAACCCGGATTTCGCCGCGCTGGCGCGGGCCTATGGCGGTTACGGGGAGCTGGTGCGGCGGACCGGGGATTTCGCCGCAGCCTTCGCGCGTGCACGGGCGGCAAATACCCTCGCCATAATCGAATTACAGCTGGACGACGAGGTGCTCTCGACCGGAATGAGCGTTTCAGAGACACGGGCGTTGGGCGAGCAGACCTGAGGCACGCCAAGGCCCATCCCAAAGCGGAAAAATCGCCTTGCCGAGGCAAGAATCGCGAAAAGAGACATTCCCTTCGGCACAAAAATGATGTGATTAATGGCAACGGCCCTACCGGCTCTACGCCAAAGGAGGAGATCTTCATGACCTGCGTTTTCGTCCAGATCCGCTGCGCGCCCGGCACCGCCTATAAGGTGGCGGATGCGATCGTGCTGCGTGAGATCCACTCGGAACTCTACTCCACGAGCGGCAATTTCGACCTGCTGCTGAAGCTCTACATCCCCGAAGGCGACGACGTGGGCAAGTTCATTAATGATAACCTGCTCGATATCGAAGGTATCAAGCAAACCGTAACGACCCAGACGTTCAAAGCGTTCTGAGCAGATCGAAATTCCAATGGGAGGGAAACACATGAACCTGAAATCTCTTACGCTGGCGGCAAGCCTTGCGGCGATCGCCTCGATGGCTGGCGCGGATGGCCATTCCGGCAAGCTCAAGGTCGGCATGATCACAACGCTGTCGGGCGGAGGCGCGGGCCTCGGCATCGATGTGCGCGACGGCTTCATGCTCGCGGTCAAGCAATCCGGAAATGACAAAATCGAGGTCGTGATCGAAGACGACCAGCGCAAGCCCGATATCGCGGTGCAGCTGGCCGATAAGATGATCCAATCCGAGAAGGTCGATGTGCTGACCGGTATCATCTGGTCGAACCTCGCAATGGCTGTCGTGCCGTCGGCTACCGCGCAGGGTAAATTCTACCTCTCGCCCAATGCGGGCCCCTCGGCTTTGGCCGGCAAGGGTTGCCATCCGAATTATTTCAACGTGGCCTGGCAGAACGACAACCTGCACGAAGCGGCCGGCGCCTATGCCAACAGTGCAGGATTCAAGAACTCCTTCATCCTCGCCCCCAACTACCCGGCGGGCCAGGACGCACTGACCGGTTACAAGCGCCAGTATAACGGTGCGCTGGCTGGTGAGATCTTCACCAAGCTGGGTCAGAAGGACTACGCGGCCGAAATTGCGCAGATCCGCGCTTCCGGAGCGGATTCGGTCTTCTTCTTCCTGCCCGGCGGCATGGGGATCTCGTTCCTCAAGCAATATGGCGACAGTGGCGTTGATATTCCGGTTGTGGGGCCCGCGTTCAGCTTCGATCAGGGAATCCTGCAGGCCGTGGGCGCCGCCGCGCTTGGGGTCAAGAATACCTCGCAGTGGAACAAGGATATCGATAACGCGACTAATGCCGCGTTTGTCGAAACCTTCCAGGCTGAATACGGCCGCCTGCCCTCGCTCTATGCCAGCCAGGGCTTCGACACCGCCAACCTGCTGCTAAGCGCGATGGGCAAGGCCGATGTCGGGGATGCCGACGCCTTCCGCGCCGCGCTGAAAGCAGCCGAGTTCGACAGCACGCGCGGTGACTTCAAGTTCGGCTCGAACCACCACCCGATCCAGAACATCTATGTGCGCGAAGTGATCCAGGAAGGCGATGTCTTCACCAACAAGATCATTGGCACGGCGCTGGAAAACCACGGCGACGTCTACGCCGCTGAGTGCAAGATGTAATCTGCGCGTTGAAAACGCCGGCCCGGGCGGCTCTGCTGCCCGGGCCTTTCTTTTCGGAAATCCCGACATGTCGATGCTTCTCCTGGCCGAGCAGGTCCTGAACGGGCTGCAGTTCGGCGTTATGCTGTTTCTGATGGCCGCTGGCCTGACGCTTGTCTTCGGCGTCATGGGGCTGATCAACCTCGCGCATGGATCGCTCTACATGATCGGGGCCTTCGCCGCGGCAACCGTGGCCGCGGCGACCGGATCGTTCCTGCTCGCGCTCATTGCCAGCCTCGCGGCAGCAGCGGCGGCGGGCGCGCTGATCGAGCTTCTTGTGATCCGCAGGCTTTATGCCCGTGATCACCTCGACCAGGTGCTGGCCACATTCGCGTTGATTCTGATCCTCTCGGAAGGCACCCGCTGGATGTTCGGCTCCTTCCCGCTGTTCTTGAACATCCCTGAATATCTCTCCGGTCCGGTCACGCTGCCCGGCGGCATCCAGTATCCGCTCTATCGCTTGACGATCATCTGTATCGGGTTGCTGGTGGCCGCAGGGCTTTTCCTGCTGATCTCGCGCACGCGGCTTGGCATTCGGATCCGGGCGGGCGAAAGCGACCGCGAAATGATCGCGGCACTGGGCGTGGATATCTCGAAACTTTACACGATCGTTTTCGCCCTTGGCGCTTCCCTTGCCGGGCTTGCAGGTGCGTTGGTGGGTGCGATCCAGTCCGTGCAGGTGGGTATGGGTGAGCCGGTGTTGATCCTCGCCTTCGTGGTCATCGTTATTGGCGGGATCGGCTCCATTAAAGGGGCACTGGTTGGCGCGCTTCTTGTTGGCCTGACAGACACGCTGGGCGGCGTCTTCCTGCCCGCTGCTTTCGGATTGTTCATGACACCGTCCGCAGCGGGATCGATCGGGTCCGCGCTGGCC